>CAZFXX010000008.1:0-28810 GCA_964522985.1 uncultured Desulfobacteraceae bacterium | reverse complement strand
ATTTTTATTAAAGGTCAGATCGATTGGATTTTTGACGCTGGCCGTATGCGGCACAAAGGGACGGAGCTTTTCCACTGTTTCAGGTTTAAGGGATGCCAGGGCGAGGCCGGCCCGGCCGCAGGAATCAGCGGCTGTGGCACCCGGTCCACCGGAATGGGTTTGAATCACGACGTTCGGGCCCCGGGGGCTGGGCTGGCTGCCCAGGGCCCAGCAAAAGTCAAAAAGCTCCGTAAGAGAGGCGGCCCGGATAATGCCGCTCTGCCTTAAAATGCCGTCGTAGAGCCGGTCCGGTCCGGCCATGGCTCCCGTATGGGAAAAGGCGGCCTGCCGGCCCGATTCCGATCCGCCCACATACAGGGCCACAATGGGTTTATGGGGCACAATGGAGCGGGCCGTCTCTACAAATTCCCGGCCCCGGCGCAGACCTTCAATATACAGGGCAATGACTTTGGTGTTGGGACACGCCCCCAGGTATTCCAGACAGTCGACCATATCGATATTGAGTTCATTGCCTACACTGAAGGCTGTGCTGAAACCCATCCCGTGGAGTTGAAGGTAGTTGAATATCTGGGTAATAAAGCTCCCGCTCTGGGAAGCCAGGCCCACAAATCCCGGGGCACAGTCACACGGTATGGGCGTGGGGTTGAAGCGGTGATGGACATTGGCAACCCCCAGACAGTTGGGACCGAGCAGGCGCACGCCATGGGCAGCGGCCGTCTGTTCGAGTTCAGCCTGCAACGCGATGCCGCTGCCGCCGACCTCCCTGAACCCGCCGGACACCACAATGGCATGCTTGATTCCCTTTTGACCGCACGCCTTGATGATCTCCGATACAATCTTTGTCGGCAGCACAATCACCGCCAGATCAGGCACTTCAGGCAGGTCGGCAATTCTGGGATAGGCCTTGAAACCCAGCACCGTATCCTCTTTGGGGTGAACCGGATAAACCGCACCTTCAAACCCCAGCAGTTTCACCGAGTCCAGCATCTGGGTGCCCATGGACATAAAATTGTTAGACGCCCCTAAAAAGGCAATGCTGTTTGGATTCGCGATCTTGTAAAGCGGGCTTTCTTTAATTGATTTAAGCATAATCTGTACTTCCCGAAACAAATATTGTGTTAACGGTATTTACCCGGTCATCCGGGGTTATGAGCAAATGATTGATGCGTTTTGAAAATTATATTTTTTGTCTTCTGTTTTCCCTGTCTATTTGAACCGGGTTCCCTTCCAGGATGTTCATTCGGGGTATCTTCTGCCTTTCGATCTCTACCTTTCGATCTTTGACTTCCGGTCGGGTCCCTCTGTCCGCCGCCCTCTATCCTTTTTGCGTTGTCCCCTGTTTTCTTTCGGATCTCGCAGGAGCATCGCTTCGACGCATTCTAAAACAAATCGTGCATAGTGATCGACGCTGATTTTTCTTTTGGCGTGTTTCCATCGTTTGAGATACCAGTCCTGAAGTATGGCCTTGATTAAACCGGCGGTAAGCCGGGGATCCCGTGGGAGAAAAATACCGGCTGCCTGCCCCTGCCTGATGATATCGGCAAAGATGAGGTCTGTTGCGAGTTCACTGGCCATGGTTTTTTCCTTTTCGGCGCGGTTCATGTTTTTGGCTTCCATGTAGGAAAAATAGAACCATGGCCAAAGGGCTTCGCTGAGATAGATATGTATCAGGATTGCTTTGCGCAGGCGGGCCCGGAGATCATTTACAGGCAGTAACTGCTCCTCAAGGACCTGTTTGATCATCAAACGCCCCTGATGTTGCATCATCTCCAGCAGTTCCTCTTTGCTGGAAAAATAGGAATAAAGTGCGCCCATGCTCAATCCCGTTTCTTTGCTGAAATCCCTCATGCTCATAGCCTGGAAGCCTTTTTCATTGCTGATTTTCAGGGTGGCTGAAAAAATTTTATCAAGGTTCTTAACAACGGTTTTTTCTTTTTTTATACGAATTGTTTTTCGGTGCCGGGCATAGGTATCCAGGCAGAAATCATGACGAGAGATGTGAATTTCCCGTCTGAACGCTTCGTAGTTCATTTAACCTATTTCCCCTCATATGATTTTAAAAAGCGTCAGGCCACTGATAGTTTTTGAACTTTATCGGCAACGGCTTTGCCTGATCCGGCCGGTGCGCGGTAAAAAAACAGGATATACAATGGCGGGCAGGGCTGTCAATAAAAAAGAACGAATGTTCGTTTTTTGTGTTGACATGAATTCATTTACTGTTCTATGTTTATTTTGACCTTTATCCAAAAGTGCCGGCAAAAACGATAAAAATCCGGCCCCTTAACAGCCTGTAGAGATATGTCGGCAATTTTTTGTGAGTTACCTACCTATTGTACCTCCGGAAACAGGGATTTACCCGGTCAGGTTTCACAAAAAATTTCCCTTATCGTAATATGTTAAATTTGCTAGCCCTGTGAAATCCTACCGGTAAGTGTAGTGTATTTCACCGGGATGGATTGCAACCAATACAAAAAGGCCGCATATGAGCTCAATTGATGAACAGATTCTTAGAGCAACCAAGGAAATCGTTGTAAAATTTATCGAAACCGGACGAGTTTCTCCCACTGGATTCAATGAAACCTTTACAAATGTATTCGAAACCATTCAGTTTGCCGTGAAGGCGCCAATGTCTGCGGCACCGTCCCCGGAAAAGGGAAAACTATAAGATTCAACCGGCAAGCCTAGTTGAGTGCACGGCTGATCTGCTTCCAGTTAGGCCAGGAAGATCCTTCCCATCGCACCCTGCCGCGATGATCGATTGATCCGTTAAGGCATCGGCCACTTTTAGGGCAATCCGAGTGGGGCGAATGCTGTGACTGCATGCGTGTTGCGCGAAGGCGGGGTTCAATATCCTCAAATCGTTTATTTCGATTTTTTCTATTCAAAAAGCATGATTCAACGGCTTGGATTTTCGGTGAGCCCTGAACCTTTAAACCCCTGAATGAGTGTAAATTCAGATTTGTGTTCAATGCTTGATTTGTATCGAATATCATCGTATTATCAAAATTATGGATTGGTCCGAACCGGCAAATTTTAAATCGTGGGTCAAAAGCATGTTCGCCCCCCAGACCCTGGCCCTGACGCTGCTGATTGCCTGCGGGTTGATCGCAGAACTTCGATTTGACTGGGCAGAGCATCTGGTGGGCGGTTATCTTGTGTCCACAAACAGCCACCGGCCCCAGTCCGGCGCCGTCTGGGAAACCAGCCGACAATCCGCAACGGCCCGCGAGACCCTCGATAAAATTGTGACTGACCGTCAGGCTTCTCAACGTGAAGCCCGCGGTGCCACAAGTTTTGCTCAAATTGTCGACAGCGTTTCAAGTCGTCGGGAAATTATGATTTCAGCCGATCATTTCCGAACCCTTTATGTCAGGCTCCCATCAGAACTGGCGGTTAAAATCGTTTCCCCTTTTGATCTGATTCGGCAACTTAACACCGGCAAATGGGTTCGAACATACATGGAAAAGGCCGGCGGGGGACTGGACATTTATCTGCTGAACAAACAAAATCGGGTGCTGCAAAGCCTGACCATAACCCGTGAAATACTTGCAGCAATCCAGCGCCATGAAAGTGCTGCAAAAAATTCTTTAACGGACCTGCCCGGTTTTGAAAACCGCATCTACCCGGCCAGGCGTTTTTTTACCGCATGTGCCGCATTACCGGAAGATGTCCGCAAAAGCATCATTTTTGATCCTGAAAAAATATTGAACACGCCCGGGCGGGTTGTCCGGGTCGGGATTTCAGATGAAATCATAGCCGGAACCATTGAACTCGGGTTTGAGATCAAAAAAGGCAGTCATTACAAAGTCATCCTTTCCCAGGGACAGGACTGGGCTGTTTGGCGTCTTCACACGCTTCTTGAAGAAATCGGGGCCGAGGTAGACACAAAAAGGAAGGTCCTGCCATGACCCTGTCTGTAAAAATTTTAAGGCTCCTGGGTGCCGTTTTCTATACTATACTTGCCCTTGGAAGCCTGGCAATCCTCATCGGCACAGGTATTTTTTTTTACACCGTCCGTGATCTTCCCCGTGTTCCAGAACCATTGAACCGCATTATCCAGACACCTCCCACTGAAATTTATGCCGCGACAGGGGAGCGGATCATGGTGCTGGGCAGGTATGCAAACGTTCCCTTAAACCGGGTTTCATCCCATTTTATCAGGGCGGTTATCGCCACTGAAGATCATCGTTTCCAAGATCATAACGGAGTGGATAAACTCCGTACGCTGAAAGCGTTGTGGATCACTTTGTTTAAACCGGGCAGAATCGAGGGCGCTTCAACGATTACCCAGCAGCTTGCCAAAAATCTTTTTTTCAGTTTCAGACGAAGCTATAAACGCAAATTCAGGGAATTGCTGGTTGCCCTGCAAATCGAAAATCGGTACGGCAAACAGGAAATTCTTGAAGCCTATGTAAATCAGATTGCCTTTGGCCCCAAAGCATACGGCATTGAACAGGCCGCCTTATCTTTTTTTAATAAATCTGCATCTGAATTGACCCTGGCCGAAGCCGCCCTGCTGGCAGGGCTGCCTAAATCGCCGACCCGGTACAACCCGTACCGCCATTTTGAACGTGCTAAAAAGCGTCAGCGCGTGGTTTTACTGCGCATGGTGGCGACTGGCTATATCTCCCGTCAATGGGCCGACCGGGCCTTTTCCGAACAGCTTAACCTTTTACCATCAAGGGCCAGGGATCATAACAGCAGCTATTTTCTGGATATGGTCATCGGCCGTCTTGAAGAACGCTATGGTCCGGATGTCATCTATCATGGCGGGCTTCGGGTCTACACAACCCTTGATCCCCAGCTTCAATCCTGGGCCGTGGAATCTATGACCGACGGTCTTGCCGATCTTGACCGATTAATGGGAAACAACGATCCGTCAGCGGCAGTCCCGGTGCAACCGGCTGAACTTCCCCAGGGGGCACTGGCGGCAGTAGAAACAAACTCCGGTGCCATCCGGGCACTGGTGGGCGGGCGAAACTATTCCCGGACCGCCTATAACCGGGCCGTTCACAGCTATCGTCAGCCCGGGTCCGGGTTCAAGCCCTTTGTCTATTATACCGCCCTTGAAAAACTGGGGTTGACGCCCGCTTCGGTGGTGGTGGACAAACCGGTCAATATCCCGGTGCGAGGTGCCCCGGACTGGGCGCCCAGGAATTTCGGCCGCCGTCACCAGGGGCCGATGATTCTGAAAAAGGCCTTTATGAAATCCGTCAACACGATTGCCGCACAACTGGTGGCCCGCACCGGACCTGCGGCTGTCATTGAAACCGCACAGCGCTGCGGGATCAAAAGTCCCCTGGCGCCGGTATATTCCGTGGCCCTGGGCACATCAGGGGTCAGCCCCCTGGAAATGGCCTCGGCCTATGCAACGTTTGCTACCGGGGGCGTGCGCCACGATGCCTTCTGTATCCGGAGAGTCGAAGATGCAAATGGCACCGTATTGGAAGAACACATCGGTAGTGGAGAAAAAATGCTGGATGCCGGTATTGCCTACCAGGTTGAAGACATGATGAGTGGTGTCATCGACTCCGGCTCCGGTGCCATTATCCGGCGCATGGGGTTTACCCTGCCGGCCGCCGGGAAAACCGGGACCACCAATCGCTACAAAGATGCCTGGTTTACCGGTTTCACCCCGACATTAAGCACTTCGGTCTGGGTCGGATTCGATGAGGAGAAGGTATTACGCGATAAAAATGGGGTTGGTATTACCGGGGGGCGCGGGGCCGCACCGATCTGGGCGAGCTTTATGCTCCGGGCCATGGAAAATGAACCACCCCGTATTTTTGCTATTCCACCGGAGGTTACCTTTGAAAACGTTGACGCCGTTACCGGGCGTCCTGATACAGGTGCTGCTGTCGGTGGCATAAAAGTTGCGCTGCTCAGGGACCAGCGGATCGATTTCGACAGCAACAGCCCGGAAGATAGCGACATTCTGCTGCCCGCATCAACCGGGGCCGACATTATTGAAGAAGATTTAGACCGAGACCCCTAATCTGAATGCAAGGATATCTGTGATTCACTGGTTAAAACATATTTCCATTCGAACCGGTTTTGCCGTTTTACTGGGGGAAACCTTCAGCCTGCTGCTGCTTCGAATATTTCCCCCGGTGACAAACCCCGTATGGACCATCGCGGTAATGCTGCTGCTGATCAGCCTGGCATTCCTGCTTACGGGATATTTGTCCAATCGTATCGGCCTGGCCCTGATCAAGCCGTTGATCCGTGAAGGCGAAATCTGGGAAAGAAGCCGGGACACACACCGTGCAGAAGTGATCTATCACAAAGCCATGGCGACGTGTAACAGCTTTCTGATTTCACCACGGGTGAAAAAACGGCTGCTTAACAGTATTACCGGCAAAATCGTTCGCTTTTATCTGGCCAGACCGAAAAAAGATTCATCCTCGGCCCCATTTCTTTTTTCCTATCTAACGAGCCACCCCCAGGATGCCGAAGTGGCGGAGAACTGGCTTCAGCATACCGACAGCCTTGAATCGTACAATCGGGAACACAATGAACTGGCCATCCGCATCGGCAATGCGCAGCCTGAGAATACGACCATTCAGCACGCTCTGGCAAGATTTTTCCTGGCGGAAAAACGGACCGATTTTTCGGCGCTTCAAATATATCGACGGATTCTGGAAAATAAAAAGGGCCGGGATGTGGGATCTATTGCCTCGGAACTGGCGAATCTTTTTCTCACACAGGGCCGGGCCGATGAGCTTTCGTTGAACGTTTACTTAAAGGCGCTGAAACAGAAAAATAACCGTCAGCAACTGGTGCACGGCATTGCGGCCTGTGTCCACTGGGTACGCCGTACGGATAGAACAGCGCCTCTTTTGCAATATGCCCGGCAATTGCTGGCCCGCAACGGCATATCCCTTACAGAGGATATTCTTGATGGGTTCAGTCCGCCCGTTACCCACCCGGCGTCTCCGCCAAAACCAGCGGCCTTTAAAAATATCGGCAGTATCACAGTTTGTTTTACCCGGCGGATGTATAAAACTGTCCGGCAGACGGTTTTGATCTCCACTCAAAGGCTTGCAGGCTGGACTCAAACCACGCTGGCTTTTATCCGCCGTTCTAAAAAAACGAAAACTTTTTTAAAATACGCAGCGCTGTCTGTTGTGACCGTCGGAGTCATTATTTCGATGATCAATACAATTAGCCACCTTATACCCACGCATCCCGGTATCGGGCCCGATCACACTCCCGAAACGCTGCCTGTGCCGGTGGTCACCGACCCGTTTACGCTGCAGGTGGCCGCCTATCTGAAACCGGAACATGCCGTTACATATGAAACATTTCTGAAAAAGCAGAACCTGGACGTTTATACGGTCATCGTAAAAGGGTCTAAAAAAACCTGGTACCAGGTCAGGATATCTCATTTTCCGGATAAAAATTCTGCCAAAGCCTATGGTACTTCCCTGAAAGCCCGGAAAATCATCGATGACTTCTATATCGCGAATTATGAACGTCCGCAGTGATGTTCATGCCGGTGATGGTTTTCCCGGATTCAATATGATCGGCCATTAAAGAAACTGATGGCAGTTTGCTGCGATATATATAATAATACCGGCCGTGAGAAAAGGCATGATTGCCGTTTCACGAATTTTATCAACGGCAGGAGCAGGCCTTTGGCAAAAATAATTTAGCGCGCATGGGAATTTACAAATCCTTAGTTACGCTGTATCGGGCCAGAATCATGTCCTTTCCCAATTTTTTAACGTCTTCGAGGGTCAGGTCCAGCTCGATTTTTTCCGGAAAAAGAGTAATACCCGTTCCGAAAATTTTTGGCGCGATGGTTAGTAAAATTTCATCAATTAGGTTTGCTTTGGCAAAAAGCCCATTGATTGTGGCACCTCCGGCCAGCATTACCTCGGAAAAGCCATCCTTTTGAAGACCATTTAAAATCTCTTTGGGTTCCTGATCTGTAAAAACAAGGTTCGGCCATTTAGACAGGCGGTCATGCCGGCGGGTCAAAACAATATTTTTACGGCCCGGCAGCGGATGTCCGATGGTATCAAAGGTTTTTGACCCCATAATAATCACGCCGGCTTTTTGAGTGATTTTCTTAAACAGTTGCTTGTCTTCTTTGCCTGTCCAGTCCGGAAAATGATTCGGACCCTTCCCGATCTTTCCATCCACTGTAATGGCCATTAAAAGCGTTGCCTTCATTTTGTTAATTTTACCTTTCAGCATGTGGGTTATTTATCTTGACGATACAATATAAACCCACTAATTTTAGAACTGCGGCAAAAATAACGCGAAAGTGTATTTATTACCGTCTAAGCCGATCACCATATTTTTTAAAAAGCAATGCAGGAGGTATCAAATCATGAAATCAGGCACCCCTTATCCGGTTTTGACCCCTGAAGAAGCCATCGGCCATATCAAACACGGCGATACGGTGGCTTTTAGCGGATTTACACCGGCGGGTGCCGCCAAGGTAATTCCCGCCGCCCTGGCCGCCCATGCCCGAAAGGTTCATGCCCGGGGCGAGGCATTTAAGATCAGGGTATTGACCGGTGCCTCCAGCAGCCCCCAGATCGAAGAAGATCTGGCCGAAGCCGATGCTATCTCATGGCGGGCCCCTTATCAATCCGGTCGTGTTTTGCGGCAGCGTATCAACAGACAGGAAGTCGAATATGTGGACATGCACCTTTCCCACGTCCCGCAGACCGTTGCATCGGGGTTTTTCGGCAAAGTCAATATGGCGGTGGTGGAGGCCTCGGAAATAACCGCCGACGGTCGTGTTTTCCTGACCACCTCCATTGGTGCGTCACCGACTTTTTTGCGCTGTGCCGAAAAAGTCATTATCGAGGTAAACCGGCACCACTCCCCCAGGCTCCGAGAAATGGCGGATATTTCCGTAATGCCGCCGCCGCCGCGTCGCTATCCCATAATGATCTATGACCCGTTATGCCGAATCGGCTGGCCCTATGCCATCGTAGATCCCGCCAGGGTTGTCGGCATCGTGGAAACTTGCGAACCGGACATCATCGCCGGTTTTTTACCACCGGATGAAGTCAGTGAAAAAATTGCCCAGCATGTGATTGATTTTCTGTTGAGCGAAATGCGGTCCGGCCGGATTCCCAGAAGCATTTATCCGCTCCAGGCCGGGGTGGGCAATGTCGCCAATGCGGTGCTGGCCGGGCTGGGGGCGCACCCTCATATTCCTCCTTTTTTCATGTATTCCGAAGTTTTTCAAAATGCCATGGTTGAATTGATGGAAGACGGCAAACTGCTGGGTGCCAGTGCCACCAGCCTTACGGTTACCCCGGATAAATTAAAACAGGTCATCGACAATATCGATTTTTTCAGCCGCCATATTGTCCTGCGGCCCCAGGAATTTTCCAATCATCCGGGCGTCATCCGCCGCCTGGGTGTCATTGCCCTGAATACAACCCTGGAAGCCGACATTTACGGCAATGCCAACTCCTCCCATATCATGGGTTCGAACATTGTCAACGGTATCGGTGGCAGCGGTGAGTTTACCCGCAACAGCTGGCTTTCAATTCTCATGACCCCTTCGGTTGCCAAAGGCGGCAAGATATCATCGATTGTACCAATGGTCCCGCATGTGGACAATAACGAACATTCGGTCCAGGTGCTTGTCACCGAACAGGGCCTGGCAGACCTGCGCGGCCTGGGGCCCATGGTCCGGGCCCGTACCATCATTGAAAAGTGCGCCCATCCCATGTACCGTGATTATCTGAGGCGCTATATCCGGGAATCCGGGGGCGGCCATATTCCCCATGACCTGACCCGTTGTTTTGAACTTTACAATAATTTTGCAAAATACGGCACAATGCTGCCGGACAACCCGGCGTTAAATTGAATAGATATGGGTAGTGGGCAATCAGGGACAAAGGCATACATATAGTATGTCGCGTCTCTGGTTGACCACTAAAACGCAGTATATGGAGATTTCTACGACGCCAGCAGCTTTAACAGACGGCCCCGTTCCTTGGTACTCAAAAATCGCCAGGCCCCCGGTTCAAGATTGCCCAGGCGGATACCTGCTATTTTGATGCGTTTGAGAGCGCTGACCTGATTTCCTATTTTCCCGACCATTCGCCGAATCTGCCGGTTTTTTCCCTCCTTGAGAACGATGCAAAACCGCTGTCTTGAAATTCTGGTAATTTTAGCCTCCCGGGTGCGGGTTCCCATCATGGACAGGCCCCGGGACATTTTTTCAAGGGCCTGGTCGCTGATGGGCGATTTTACCTGTACCTCATATTCTTTTTCATGATCAAACGAAGGATGTGATAATGTATGGTGCAGCCTGCCATCATTGGTGAGCAGCAGCAATCCGGTAGAGTCCTTGTCCAGCCGTCCCACGGGGTAGACCCGCTGGGAAATATCCACCAGATCCATAACGATTCGGGCCCCGGGCTGATCACAGGTTGTGACATATCCTCTGGGTTTATTAAGGGCAATATAGACCAGGTCCTGCCCGGCTTTTATCAACCGCCCCTTGAATTTCACGGTGTCGATTCCCGGTTCAACCCGGGTGCCAAGCGCGGTAACAATTCTGCCGTTCACCGCCACCAGGCCGTCTGTGATATATTTTTCTCCCTGCCGCCGGGAGCATACCCCGGCCGCGGAAAGAAATTTTTGCAGTCTGACAAGACCCATGACAGATTTAGTCCTTTTCCATGAGGGCTAACGTCCTTAGCTTCTGTAATTGGCGTTAATCTTGACATAATCGATGGAAAAATCACAGGTCAGCACGGACGCGCTGCCCATGCCTGTTTTTAAATCCATTGCAATACAGAACTCATCTTTCTTCATTACGGCAGCGGCCCCGGCTTCGGCGGCATTACCGCAACCCATGCCGTTTTTGACCATCTGAATATCATCAAAAAAAACATCGATTTGATTGATTTCCATGGGTACGCCGGCCCGGCCGGCAGCCGCAAGAATCCTTCCCCAGTTGGCATCTTCGCCGAAAAACGCTGTTTTGAGCAGATTGGAATGGGCCACGGTATCGGCAATCCGCCGGGCGTCTTTATCCGATATGGCACCCGTGACGTTTATCTCCACCAGTTTGGTAACACCCTCGCCATCTTTGACCAGGGCCCTGGCCAGCACCATCAGGACTTGGTCTAAAACCTGCTGAAATGTTTCCAGCCGGCCGGCGTCGCTGATTTTAACCCTGGACATACCATTGGACAGGAGGATCACCGTATCATTGGTGCTGGTATCACCATCGATGGTAATCCGGTTCAACGACCGGTCCACTCCGGCTGTCAGGGCACTTTGGAGCCTGTCCGCGGCAATATCCGCATCCGTGGCCACAAAACAGAGCATGGTGGCCATGTCCGGCCGGATCATTCCCGCACCTTTGGCCACCCCCGTGATCGTAAAGGCATTCCCGTTCACCTCCCCGCTGCGGGTAACCACCTTGGGCACTTTATCGGTGGTCATGATCGCCTCGGCCAGATCCGGTATTCCTTCAGCGGTCAATTTTGCAACCAGCTCCGGAACCGCTCCCTGAATTTTTTTTATCGGCAACGGTTCACCGATCACCCCGGTGGATGCCACCAGCACCAGATTTTCATCAATGCCCAGTTCTGCTGCCGCAAATTTTGCCATGGCCCTTGCATCCGCCAACCCCTGATCGCCCGTGCAGCAGTTGGCACACCCGCTGTTGACGACGATTGCCCGGCAGCGTCCGCTTTTTATTTTTTCCCGGTCAAGCAAAACCGGGGCCGCCTGTACCCGGTTGCGGGTAAACACGGCTGCAGCTCTTGCCGGCATTCTGGAAAATAAGATGCCAAAATCCTTTTTACCGTTTTTTTTAATTCCGGCGGCCATCCCGGCCGCTTCAAATCCTGCACACACGTCATGGTTCATTTGCCCTTTTCCCTTTGTTTTTTAACTTTTTTTAAATTTAGTAACGTTGTGTATTTCAAATTATTGTTTACCAAATTAAAACATAAATCCAGTGGTTTTTTATTTTTTCAATCAACAATCTATAGGCAAATCGGGCTTTCCAGGTCAAGAATGGCCTCTGAAGGCATGGGGATTGAGGGTTCCAAAGGGGGTAAAGCTGCTTTTAATGGTCATCAGCACCGCCAGCATAACGGTGATGGCGGTGCCTGAAAAAATTGCGATCATAATGGCGATCTGGTATTTGATGGCGGTCATGGGTTCGGCCCCGCCAAGGATTACACCGGTCATCATCCCCGGCAGGGCAACAAGACCGATGGTTCCCATGGTGGCTACGGTGGGCAGCAGCGCGGAATGGTACGCGTCCCTTAGATACGGTCGAATAGCTTCGTGCAGACGGGCACCCTGGGACAGGGTGTGTAGAAATACTTTTTCATTTTTTTCGATGGCATCATAAAAATTTTTGATGCCGATAATATCGGCCCGCAGGCAGTTGCCCAGAATCATGCCGCCGATGGGAATCACGTACTGGGCGTCCATAAGATTGGGCCGATGAAGAAGGGGTCCCATAAAGGCAAGCAATGGGATGGCTGTTCCGGCGGCAAGTGCGGCAAAAAGCGGGAATACGAACTTCCCCGGTTTCAGGTCACAGCCCCTGGCAATCGAAAAATCAGCCACGGTCACCATCACCACCAGCCATAGAATATTGAGCCACGGGTTGTTAAGCTGAAAGACAACCTGCAGATAAAAACCTACAAAGAGCAGTTGAAGGGTCATCCTGACCACTGCAATCAAGGTCCTGCCGATGATGGGAACCTTAAACCACAGCATGATTGCCAGCGGGAAAATGAGAAGGAGATAATAGGCTGCCAGTGTTTTGATACCGATATCTACAATACCCATCTTACACCCTTTTCATTAAAGGTTGACAATCCGGTCTGCAATATCCAGAACAGCCCGGTCATGGGATATGGCCAGGATGGTGCTGTCGGGGAGGGACCGGAGAAAACCCAGCACTGCTTTTGCAGCAAAGCGGTCCATGGCCGATGTGGGCTCGTCCAGAAGAAAAATCTTCCGGTTCAGCAGAATAGCGGAAATAATCGCCACCCGTTGTTTTTCACCACCGGAAAGCTTGTTTACATCACTGTCGAGAAGCGTTGTCGAAAGAAGAAAGCGGTCAAACAGTTCTGGCAGTCGGTTCAGATTTTTTCGGTTGTTGCTGTTTATTTTGAAGGCAAATGGCGCTTTAATCCACTGGCGAAGCGGGCCGGAGCCAAGGTCTACTTCCTGCGGGACATAAGCCATCAGGGTACGCAGGGTCCAGATTGAATGGGGCGTCAGGGTCTGCCCATTGATCCGGATGCTCCCTGATTCTGGTGCCACAAAACCCATAAGGCATCGTAAAATGGTTGATTTCCCAATCCCGGATCTGCCGTCAAGCACAACTTTTTCCCCCGGAGTGACCTGCATGGAGAAATTCTGCCAGACACTTTTTTTTTGAAAACGAACCGATATGCTCTGTATCTCAATTGTCGGAATCGATTTTTTCCCCTCCTTTAACAGTGAATTTGCACGGATTGCCACCCATTTTGTATGCCAGCTCGGCCGGCTCGGTGACATCCCAGACGGCAAAGTCGGCTTTTTTACCGATTTCCAGCGTACCTACCTGGTCCTGCAGCCCCAGGGCCCGGGCACCATTTATTGTGAAACCAGCCAGGGCCTCCGCCGGCGTGAGACCAAACTGGACGCAGGCCATGTTCATCATTAAAAGCGGTGAGGTGGTGGGGCTGGAGCCGGGATTGCAGTCGGTGGCTACGGCCAGGGGTATCTTTTTGCGACGGAAAAGATTCACCGGTGGTTTTTGCGTTTCGTTAAGAAAAAAGAAGGCCCCGGGCAGCAGGACCGCTACAGTGTCTGAAGCAGCCAGTGCGGCCACCCCGTCCTTGCCGATGTACTCGAGATGGTCCACACTCAAGGCACCGTACCGGGCAGCCAGAATGGCCCCCTTTTGGTCGCTGAGCTGTTCAGCGTGCAGTTTAATCCGAAGCCCGTGTTTGATGGCTGCGGCAAATACCCTTTCGGTCTGTTCCAGTGAAAAGGCGATACGTTCGCAGAAAACATCCGTTGCCACGGCAAGTTCGTCTGCTGCTACGGCGGGCAGCATTTCATTAACAACAAGATCGATGTAGGCATCAGATTGCCCGCTGAATTCGGGCGGCAGGGCATGGGCTCCCAGAAACGTCGGGCATACGGTGACCGGAAGGTCATGGCTCAGTCGGCGGGCGACCCGGAGCATTTTCAGTTCACCGGCCGTGTCCAGACCGTAGCCGGATTTGATCTCCACAGTGGTTACGCCTTCTGCCTGCATGGCCATGAGTCGGGGGCGACTCTGGTTATAGAGCGCATTTTCCGTGATTTCTCGCACGGCCGTTACCGTGTTCAGGATACCGCCGCCGGCCTGGGCGATCTCTTCGTAGGTCGCGCCCATCAGCCGCATCTCAAATTCATGGGCGCGGCTGCCCGCATGCACCAGGTGGGTGTGGCAATCGACCAGGCCCGGTGTGACCAATGCATTTTTCAGATGATGCACGGATTGCGCGCGGGCGGCTGCGCCGGTAGGGAGTTTCTCCTGCGGGCCCAGCCAGACGATACGGCCGTCCTTCACGGCCAGGGCCGCGCCCTCAATCATTCCGTAGAGAGCCTTGCCGCTCATGGTTGCCAGTCGTCCGTTCAGCCACAGGGAATCCAGATTATCGGGAAAATCGAACGTTTTCATTTTCAACCCACTGTTTTTATTATTAATTTTTATCTTTCGGAAATTTATAACCATTGCCGGTGGAGGCCTCGTTGATGGCGCCCAGCAACCCATCTTGGCTTGTCTCCGAAACCATGCAAAACGGTGGGGTCAGAACCCGTTACTATAGCTGGAGAGCAAAATGCACCCACCGGGGCGGGAAATCCACAGGCACTTTGGGTTTTAAAAAAGATTCTGCAGGTCGGGCTGGTTCACAATGGATCGCAAAAATTGATCTGTACGATGATCCAAACGCTGTTTCATCACGCGCAGGATTCGCTGAGTGAATATATAGCCCAGATGGTGATCTTTGTCCATCAGATCAATGATTGTTTTCCGTCTTAGGGAAAAGACCGCACAGGGTTCGGCACAGATGGCACGAGATGTGTACGGCCCGCCATCGAGCATGGCTGACCAGCCAAAGGAATACCCTTCCTTGATGGAACCGAAATAGAGGGTGGTTTTTTCCGACATTTTTTTTTCTAGCAGGACTTTACCCTTTTTCAGCAGGTAGAGCCGGTTTGCCTTATCCCCCTCCTTGAATATCACCTCTTCTTTAACAAAATGAAGAATATCGATATGCGGGCGTAAACTTTCAAGCATGGCATCGGTCAGATGCTCCATCAACACGATCTGTTTTAGTTCCTCCAATGAAACCATCGGTTGCCTCATCTGTAATTTTTTTTGAGCTGCCGCACAAGTATTTTTTATAAACATCAGGTGCGGCTCAAGTTCGTTTATAGCAAAGCCGGGTAACTTAGACCCTGCCGCCGGGTTTTTTAGTACAATACGATCATGACGCCGGTCAGGAAGATGGCTGCCAGGGCCACGCTGAACCCGAGAGGCACGGTACCGCTTTCAAATATGGCTTCCAGGTGCTTTTCCATATGGCTTGGGGAAAATTTGTGGTCCCGGGTAAAAAATTTAACCGGTGCCAGAAAGCCAAGCATCATCATTGTCGATGCTTTTCGGGAAAATCTGCCGAGCAGGCCGGATAAATTGCGGGCAAACAAATTATCGCATATTCTGTTGATGCCGTTCAGGCCCTGGTCTGCAAGAACGTAGATGAGCCTGGAACCTTTGCGGTAGAACCAGTCTGTGTCCAGGTTGATGGCCCTTATTTCCGATGGATAGTTGCCTGACAAAATGAGCAGGCAAAATGCAAGGGCCCCGAACATCAGCAACTGCAACTGGCCCACCACATGGGCAGTGGTGTAGGGCACGTAATCCACCGGAAAGGGCAGGATGTTGTATAAAGGTTTGGGAAAGATTCCAATAAAGATACAAAAACAGGCGGTGATGCCCATGGCAATGAGCATGTTGAGGGGCGGCTCTTTGGTCCGTATACCTGAATCGTGACCGAAAAACATGAAGTAAGGAACTTTGATTCCGGCATGGTCCACTACTCCGGCGGAAGCGAACTGGAGGATGAGCCATATGAGGGTCAGTTTATCATGGGCCGCAGCACTCACGATCATTGATTTACTGATAAATCCGCTGAAAAACGGAAAAGCTGATATGGATGCGGAACCGACCATGCAAAAAATACAGGTCAAGGGCATGGTCTTGTACAAGCCCCCTAAATCGGTGCATCTGATTTTACCGGTCATATGCAGTACGGATCCTGCCGCCATGAAAAGCAGGGCCTTGTAGAGGATATGACAAAAGGCGTGGGAAACCGTACCGTTAATCGCAAGCTGTGTTCCGATTCCGATTCCACACATCATAAATCCGACCTGGTTCATCAGGCTGTATGACAGTACCCGTCTGATATCGTTTTCCAGCACGGCATAAAATATCGGCAGGGCCGTCATCATGGCACCCAGATAGATGAGCAGTTCTGCGCCCGGAAATGTCCTGGCCATAACATAGACAGCGCTTTTGGTCGTAAAGGCGCTTAAAAATACGGCCCCTGTAACCGTCGCTTCCGGATACGCATCCTTCAGCCAGGGATGGAGCGGTGGAATGGCCGCATTTAAAGCGATCCCCGCAAAGATCAGGTAGGACGCAATGCCCTCCAGACCGATATAGTCGAATTCAAGGGTACCGCACTGTTGATAATAGAGAATAATGCCGGCTAAAAGCAAAAGACCGCCAAAAAGGTGCACCAGTATGTATCGAAAGGCCGCAGTATGCGATTTTTCTGTTTTGCGGGCCAATATCAGGAAGGTAGAGGCCACCGCCATGATTTCCCAGAAAATATACAGTGAAAAAAAATCTCCCGCCAAAGTGACCCCGAGTGTCGCACCGGCATAAATCAGCCCGGAGACATGCTGAACGTTGTCATCGACCTTTAAGGCGAAGATGATGGAAATAAAGGCAATAATGGTGAAAATATAGCCAAAGATACGGCTCAAGCGGTCCACCCTCCCCAGGATGAGGTCGTAATCAAGAATTGAAAATACCCAGTGTTTTCCTTCAGGAATATGGACCAGGATGATAAATGTCAGTACCGGAATTGACAGCATGACCGCTGATTTGAGGCGCCCTTTTAAAAACGGGATCAATAGAGCGCCGATAATAAAAATCAGTGGGGGAGCAATTCCTGTTGGGAGCATCGTTGGAATCATATTAACCTCAAAATATTATAAAAACGTACTTTTTCGACCTGGATGTTAGTTATCTTCGTAGTAATTTTCTTTTTTTTTCAAAAAAGGCCTTAAGAGTTTTGAAACATAAATCAGGCCTACGTAAGATATAAAACCGTAAACTGCAAAAAAATTAGTTTGCGCTTCCCATGGGAAATCAGCATGTTTGGGAATGAAAAAATCAGCAATCAGTAAAGCAGCCAAGGCGGCATAGAAAACAAAAAGGAGTTTCTTGACATTCTTAGGTTTATCGAAAATTGTTAATTCTTTTTTCATTTTAGTCACTTGATTTTGCTTTTTTTTATTTAAAAAGAGTATGAAGTGGTTTGTATAATTGAATAATGAAAATCAAATAATTAACTATCCTATCGATTTTAAATATAAAAAGATAGAGCGGAGCGATACCCAAAGTTTTCACTGCTCTCACTATTCAATTTGATTTCTAAATTCTCCTTACTTTAATAACGAGGTGATAAAAACATACCCCAGGTAGGCGACCGCCACGGTCACCGCAATGACGAACACAAGTGGGTACCCTTGTACCGGCTTATGACTGAGTACCATTTTTTCGGATTTTTCTTGTTTTTCATTATTCATTTCAGGGTCCCCCGGTCAAGTTTTGAACCGCTATCCGGGCTAAAGAAAGAAAGGGCTGTGGAAAGAAAAACAGCGCAATGGATGCAATCGCTGTAAATGATAAGGGCACCAGGCACCACAATGGCGCTTCTTCAACCTTGTTTTCGAACAAAGATTGCTCCGGGCTGCAGAAAAAAGCCTTGTAAGCGATTGGCAGGAAATAAGCGGCATTTAACAGAGAACTGGTTAAAAGGACAATCAGCATCGGGATTTGATTCGCCTCAAGGGTTCCCAAAACAAGATACCATTTACTGATGAATCCGCCGCAGGGCGGCAGGCCGATGACACTGAGACTGCCGATGAAAAAAGCGGCCATGGTAATCGGCATTTTTTTACCGATGCCCGCCAT
Organism: uncultured Desulfobacteraceae bacterium; assembly: GCA_964522985.1. Classification (GTDB taxonomy): domain Bacteria; phylum Desulfobacterota; class Desulfobacteria; order Desulfobacterales; family 4572-123; genus 4572-123. Next base: position 10,545 of record CAZFXX010000008.1, on the reverse strand, counting down.
TTCGCTGATGTTTTTCCGGCCGGTGGCAACAAAAATGGCTCCGGCACAAAAAAACAGGGTGATCTTGCCGAATGCATGCATGGCAATATGCAGCATGCCGCCAGTGATCCCCGAAGGGGCCAGCAGGGCCACCCCCAGTATGATGTAAGAGAGCTGACCGATGGTGGAAAAGGCCAGGCGGCGCTTGAGGCCGTCCTGAGAAAGCGCGATAAGCGATGCAATAATAATGGTGACAGAAGCAATAAAACAGACAATCGGGCCCAGGTGCAACTCCCCGAAATGATGGATGCCAAACACCCCGGTAATGACCCGGACCACAGAGAACACCCCGACTTTGACCACGGCCACCGCATGCAGCAGGGCACTGACCGGGGTGGGTGCCACCATGGCCGCCGGCAGCCATGAATGCATGGGCATCACGGCTGCTTTGGCAAAACCGAATAAAAACAGAAAGAAAAGGATTGTCAGCAGGGTCGGCGAAGCCGCCTGGGTCATGATGCCGTCACTGCTAAACGCAAGTGTGCCGGCCAAATGATAGGTAATCACCATGGCCGGCAGCACCAGGCCGATGGAAGATCCTACGATATACAACAGATATTTACGGCCCGAACTTCTGGCCTGGGCATCCTGATGGTGGGTGACCAGAGGATAGGTGGCAAATGACAGCATTTCGTAGAACAGATAAAGGGTCAACAGATTGGCTGAAAAGGCCACCCCGATGGTTGCCGAAAGAGAGAGGGCGAAAAAACAGAAATACCGTGTCTGGCTGCGCTCTTTCAGGCTGCGCATATACCCGATGGAATAGACTGATGTGATGATCCACAGCGAAGATGCCACCAGGGCGAACAGCATGCCAAATGCATCCACCCTGAAACGGATGGCGACCCCGGGCAGAACCCGCACCAGCGTATATTCAATCTCGGTTCCCCTTAAAACAGCCGGCAGCATGGAGGCCACAATGAACAACTTCAAAACAGCCGCGCCAAGGGTCCAGGTTTCCCTGATATTCGGCCGTTTGCTGGCAATAATTCCCAAAACCGCCAGGCTGGATACCAGAACCGCCAGAAACGGTTTTATGGAGGTAATTATTTCCATATCATACAATCCCCGCCGGTATGGCAAACCGAATTACATGCGTGACAATATCGTCGGTGTAGAAGCCCATGGCAAGCAGCCCGGCCGCAACCAGTAAAAGCGGAATCAGCATTTCCAGTGGTGCCTCATCCATGCGCGCAATTAAATGCCCGGCGTCTGCCCGGTGATCCGGTTTTTCATAATAACCGATTTCAATGATTCTGAAAAAAAGAACCACATTCACCAGGCTGCTGAACAGGAGCGCTGCCAGAAATTCGTAATGACCGGCCGTGACGGCACCGGAAAGAAGATACCATTTGCTGAAAAAACCGCAGAAGGGTGGAACGCCGATAATGGAAAGTGCCCCCATGATAAAAGCGGCCATGGTGTAAGGCATTTTTGTAAAACTTCCGGCCAGATCATCCAACTGCAATTCACCTGTAAGAGATGGTTTTATTTTAAACATCAGCGTTCCCGCCGCAAGAAATACGCAAAGGGTCATGGCCGCATCGTTGACCAGATGAAGGATGGCGCCGGTAATACTTTCCGTGTTGCCCAGCCAGAGGCCCCCCGCCATATAACCGACTTCGGCGACGATGATGTAGGCCAGCATTCTTTTCAGGCTTTTCTGACCCAGGGCCAGCAAAGATCCCATGACAATTGCAACAGCGGACAGCCATACAAAGACACTGGCGACATGCAACGCTTCAAAGGAAAAAGAAGGTGTAAAAAGATACAGGACGATACGGATCATGACATAAATCATCACCTTGGTTGTCAGGGGCGCAATCAGACTGATGGCCGCCGAGGGTGCATTCGTATAGGCATTGGGCAACCATCCGTGTAAAGGGAAAAAAGCCATTTTCAGAAAAAGCCCGGTGATGCAGAAAATAAACGCCACCAGCACAACCTTTGAACCATATATGCCCGGGAGGATAGAAGCGATATCTGCTATATTCAGTGATCCTGTAATCAGATACAGATAACCGATGCCGAGCAGGTAAAAACTGGCGCCGACCGTGCCCATAAAAATATAATTCAATCCAAACAGGGCTGCATCTCCCTTTCCCATGCCGATCAGGGCATAACCGGTCAGAGATGCGATCTCCAACAGGACATAGAGGTTAAATGCATCCCCTGTTATTACCATTCCGATCAAGCCGGTTACAAACAGCACATAAAGAGTAAAAAACGGGCCGATTTTGTCGGCAAATTCCCGCGAAACGCTTTGGCGGCATGCAATCAGGTTAATCAAGGCAACAGTGCAAACGACAACCAGCACCAGGGCGCTTAGATAGTCCACATAATAGGAAATGCCCCAGGGTGGAGGCCATCCGCCCATTCGGTATTCGACAGGGCCATTTTTTAGCACCATACCGAGTAATGCTATCGCTGATAAAAACGATATGGCCAGGGCCAGAACGGCTATTGGAAAGCACAGCTTACGATTTATCCAGCTGATTGCGAAAATAAAAAAAGCCGCCAGAAGCGGTACAATAATGATCAGTGCAGGAAAATGTTGGTTCATTTTCTTATCCTGGCATGGATTTCATCTTCATCCAATGTGCCGTGCTGATGGTAAACCTTTATGGCCAGGGCCAGGGCTACCCCTAAGGTGGCTACGGAAACAACAATGGCGGTGAGCATCAGCACATGGGGCAGCGGGTTGATATAATCGGCAGCCCTTACCAGGTGGTGCCCGGTATGGTGTGTGTGTAAAAGTATCGGAAGCGTGCCGTCTTTTTTAGCCCCGATGGAAATATAAAACAGGATAATGGCGGTCTGGAGGATATTCATGCCGATGATCTTTTTTACCAGATTTTTTTTAACCATCATGGCATAGAGGCCGATCATCAGCAGCACAATATAGATCCAGTAATTATATTTTGATATAATGGTTAAAATCAGATCATGCACGATTAAAGTCCTTCATTAAGTTTGCCGTCGGAGGAAAGGATATAATAAAGGGATACCATCACCGCCATCACCGTCATTCCCACACCGATTTCAACCATAAGGATACCGTGAGAACGTGCCAAAACCGGATCGACACCCAACAGAGAGGCAAGGGCGCCATAGTCCAGAAAATTGGCGCCCAGTAACATGCAGAGCGTCCCGGTTCCGGCATAGACAAATACACCGGCGGAGCATAAAAATGCGGTCAATTTTTCGCCCATGCGCGAAATGGTTGACCGCAGGTCATTGGAAACGGCAAAAAGAAGAATAGAAGCGCCCAGGATTACCCCTCCTTGAAATCCGCCGCCCGGACTGTGGTGGCCATGTGCAATGACATACAGCCCGAAGATTTGAATAAAAGGAATAAACAGGCGGCAGGCTGTTTTGATGATCAGATCGTGGGGAACCCAGGAGGAATCTATTCTCTCAAATGTGTCCGATTTTTCCGGCAGCTTTCCACCCGGTTCGATTCTAAGCGTAATGCCGGTGGCAATATGACGGTATAGTCTTGACTGGGAAGATTTGGGTGTAAAAATTCGTAGTAGCAAAAAGCAGGCAATCGCTGCCGAAAAAATGACCGCCGTTTCGAACATGGTGTCATATCCGCGATAATCGGCCAGTATGGCAGTGACAATATTGGGAACGGATGTATCTGTCACCGCGTTTTCAATATAATAAGCCGATACATGCATGGCGGCCGGGGAGGTAGGATCACCCCAGTTGGGAAAATCGGTCGTAGCGTATGCCAGCAGGCCGCCGCATAATAAAATAATGATTAAGCCGACAACTTTCAATCCTTGGTCCTCCTGGATGTCCGGAAAACCGCCGCTACAAATAACACCGTACTGACCCCTGCACCTACGGAAGCCTCGGTAAAAGCCACGTCCACCGCCCCCATGATGGCCCATAGCAGGCACATCATGAAACTGTAGGCCCCGAATAAAATGGCCGCCCCCAAAAGATCTCTGACGGTTATCGCTGCAATTCCGCAGATGACCACCATTATCGTGATCACCAGTTCGATGTACCAGATCATGGCCCGTCCTTATTTTTTTCTTGCTTTGTCCATGGCGTCAGTCCGGCACGGAAACCGGCATCTACAATCGCATGGGTGGCCGTAGGACTGGTGATAAAAACAAACACAACAATCAGCATGATTTTCAGGCTGGTGAGCAGCGCCATCATGGAAAATCCGTTAAGATTATATAGCGCCATGGCACCCATGGTCATCAGGAGCCCCATGGTATCGAGCTTGCCGGCCGGATGCAGGCGTGAATAAAAATCCGGAAAACGAATGATGCCTACTGAGCCACCGGTAAAAAATAAAAGCCCGAACAATAAAATGATAACAATCACAATATTCATGACAGCCTCAAATTTTCACTATTCATTTTCATCATGCAGACCCTTTTTTTTTTGAAAATACTTGGCGGCCGCCAGAACGGCAATAAAATTCAACGCAGCATAGGCCAGGGCAATATCGATGAACATGTCCACCCGCTGGTACAAAATTCCCAGCAGAATCAGTAGTGCCGTGGTTTTGCTGCCAATGGCATTCGCACCCAGCAGTCTGTCCAGCACCGTGGGCCCGGCCACTGCCCGGTAAAGGGAGAGTGCCATTAATAGCGATAGATACAGGCCGGCATAAAAAAAAATTTTTTCCATTATTCACCAAAAATGCGGGCAATTTTTTTTTCCATTGCGCCGGGCAGCGAATTCGCCGATTGTTTATCAATGGCATGAACGGTGTATTCGCCATAGATGGATGTATATATTGTAATGGTACCGGGTGTCAGGGTGATGGAATTTGCAAAAATTAAAAGCGCCATGTCACCTTTCAGCCGACTGTTGAATTTGATGATTAGTGGGGCGATATGTTCTTTCATACGGGGATGAAACACCAGATAGAGCATATGAAGGTTGGCCCTGAAAATTTGATAAAACAACCAGGGGAGATAGCCAAGAAAAGCAAGCCACTGTTTTGGCAACTCTCTGGTAAACGTGGTCGGAAACAGCAGGTCGGCTGAAAAAAATGCAACAAGGCCGCAGGATATAACCCCCAAAGATATATGAAAAACATCAAATCGTCCGGAAAGAATCAGCCAGGTGGCAAAACATATACAAAAGGTCAAACAAAAAGAGATGCATTTTTTGATAGAATTCAAAGAACTGTGTACTTGTTTTTTGCCGATCGTACCGGTTTGTTTTCGATAGTTTGCTTTTTCCCCCAGCCCGCTCATCAGTCATTGGCCCCCGGTCAGGATATTTGATGATATTTTCTACTCATCGAGAAATATCGATAAAAGAAACGGTTGTCGTACGGCGTGGTGCAAGTTCTTTATTTGGGCTGCCTGACCATGCTGCAGATAATCCGGGCGGATTCATCAAGTCCCAGTCGGCTTGTATTAAGGACGATGTGATAGTGATCTGGCTGATCATAAGTCAATTTTCCGAATTTACGATAAAGATTGATCCTTCTTTTATCCTCCTTGCTCACAGCCTGAAGCGCCTGAGCCGGTGTAAGTTTATAGTGTTTTTCCATAAATTTAACCCGGTCAGTCTTGTCCGCAATCAGCAGAACATGAAAGGCATCGTCACGATCTTTCAGGATATACTGTCCGCCTCGGCCAAGGATAATTGCATTACCCTCATCTGCAATCTTTGTGATAATTTGATAAAGCAGGTCAACATAAATCTCTTCATCGATATATCCCCGCTTGTTATCAAGGACCTGGTCAATGAGTTTTTTAGACACAACACCACTGATAAATTTCAGCAGTTTACCGCCGGCTTCCTTTTCGATGGATTCGACCCAGTTGGTTGAAACCTTGGCTTTCTTAGCCACCATCTGTATGATTTCATTGTCGATAAATGTATAGTCAAGGCTTTTGGCCAGCATTTTTCCCAGGGTTATCCCCCCGGCTCCAAATTGACGTGAAATCGTAATGACTGACATGTGCGTCCCCCCTTTCTTGCTCGATAAAGTGTATTGTTTTCCCGATTATGAGACCGCCTGCAATTGATTAACGCCGTATAGTCTTGAATTGGTGTGTATTTTGATTTCTTCTTATAGTGGAATTTTAGTCGTTGTATACACACATAAGTTAAGAAGCGGCCAACATCGCTACTGAAATAAAGTTAGGACTAAAATTAATTCGAGAAATAGCGATGTTGATCAAATTCATAATCAATATACATGTTTATTCAAATAGTTTCAAGTATTTTTTTTGTGAAGGAAATTTATTGATTTTTTGATTAAAAACCGTCACCATCTTTGGCAACCGATCCATGATGCTCGCAGAAAAAGCGCTATTTCTGCGGATTCGGGAAACAGATGCCAGGAGGCATCCGGCGAGACTTGTAAAATGAATCCAGCCGGCAAAATGGTAAAAAGCGATTTTAAAAAAAATAAAACAATTGGGGAAATATTTACCCGGGCGGAATCCGGTGGGCGCATGATCCTAAGATGTGATGGATTTGACAGCGCCGGTGATTCAGACCTCCTTGTCTGAAGATAAAGGCAGGGGAACCTTGAAAAAATTGATTCCCTCCTCTCTCATTGTTTTTTCTTCCTGTTTGGTGCTGACACCTCGTATGCTTTTGGGCTCGGAAGCACCATAATGCATTTTCAGTGCTTCTTTTGCAAAATCAGACCCCACATCGGCAAAATTTTTTTTGACATAATCGGTCATTTTTTTGCTGATTTTTTCGAGATCTGTTTTACCGGATAATCCGTCCGGCGTATGGGCGCCTTTTATCGCAAAAGTCGAAAGCATTTTTGAAATAGAAGTATCGCTGCACATCGGGCATGAGATCAATCCTTCCCGGTTCTGCCGGTCAAATGCTTTATTGTCTTCGAACCAACCTTCAAATGTATGTCCGTTGGCACATTGCAGGTCAAATACGATCATAATAAAATTATACCATGAATAAGCGGCTGTTAAGTATTTAAATTGTTTACTGACGGTAAATACACCATTTTTAAATTAGCATACTCAATATTGTTTTAAAAGAATATTATTGACAGAATTTACTTTTTCGACACAATATGTCTCATGTTGACCCGAAGGGGGCTGATACTTTGGGATATTTTACGTAACCATCCTGATATACTGTTTACGCGGTCATCAATTTTTTCAGGAACCAAACCATAGACATGGAGCGTTTCGACATGAAACAGATTGTTTTGATAGTATCGTTTTTAGTTCTAACATCAGGAATTGCATCCGCCGAAACCATGTTTGTTTCAGATCGAATGGAGATAACACTCAGAACAGGGCCTGGAAGCGATCGCAAGATTATATCCATGCTGAAATCAGATGAGGTAGTTGATGTTCTGGAGACTGAAAACGGCTGGTCTCGTGTACAGCTTCCTGATGGTAAGGAGGGCTGGGCAATTACCCGGTTTTTGACATCCGATCGGCCCAGTCGCATTACCTTGGAAGCCTTTAAGCAGGAGTATGATAAATTTTTAGCGGAAATCACAGACCTGCGGCAAAAAAATAATTCACTTACGGATGAAAAACAACAACTCAGCAAAGAACTTAAGCAGAATAAAAACCGTAGCACGGAGTTGAGTCGATCTTTTGAAACGCTCAAAACCGAATCCGCCGGATTTATCCAACTTCAGTTGGATTATAAAAACGCCATGACTGCACTCAAGCAGCAGACACAAAGAGCGTCGGAACTGGATACCGAAGTTGGAAAATTAAAATGGAATCAAAATATTCGCTGGTTTTTAAGCGGTGCGGGCGTCCTTTTACTGGGGTTCATCATCGGTTTCAGCACGAAACGTCAGCGGCGGCGATCTTCTTTGCTTTGAGGCATAAAAAGTAGCTTATCATGGAAATTAAAACGGATTTTCTTATCATCGGCAGCGGTATTGCAGGATTGACCTTTGCGTTGAAAGTGGCCGAATTCGGCAGTGTTACCATTGTAACTAAAAAGGGTGTGCGGGACAGTAATACCATGTATGCCCAAGGCGGAATCGCCTCTGTATTCAGCAGTCGGGACTCGTTTGATATGCATATTCAGGACACCCTTGTCTCCGGGGACGGATTGTGCAATCAGGACGTCGTGGAAATGGTGGTAAAAAACGGACCCGAAAAAATCTACGAACTCATTGATCTTGGGGTGAATTTCAACATCAAGGATTCCGCCAATGGCCAAATGCCGTCATCTAAAATGACCCCGAAACTGGATCTGGGCCGTGAAGGAGGACATTCCCGGAAACGAATTGTCCATGCTCAGGACATGACCGGACGGGAGGTTGAAAATGCCCTTGTGGCGCATGTGAAAAATCACGACCGTATTGATCTGTTTGAAAATCATATTGTCATTGACCTGATTACCCTGTCTACCCGCATGCAAAGAGGGTTGGTCACAACCGTTCATGAGGACAAGTGTTGCGGCGCTTATGTGCTGGACCAGACTACCCGTAAGGTAAAAACGTTTAATGCGAAAACCACATTGCTGGCAACCGGGGGTACAGGCAAAGTATATCTTTATACCAGTAATCCAGATATTGCCACGGGTGACGGTATCGCAATGGCTTACCGGGCGGGCGCCACTGTGGCAAATATGGAATTTGTTCAATTTCACCCCACCTGTCTGTATCATCCGGAGGCGAAAAATTTTCTTATTTCGGAGGCTGTCAGAGGCGAGGGGGCCATACTTAAAGATTCAGCCGGCAGACCGTTCATGCACAAATATGACCCCCAAAAAGACCTGGCCTGCCGGGACGTGGTGGCCCGGGCCATTGATACGGAACTTAAGCAGAGTGGAGATGATTCGGTTTTTCTCGATATTTCTCACGAGGATGCCGATTTTATTAAAAAACGATTCCCCAATCTTTACAGCAAATGCCTGAGTTTCGGGATCGACATGACTCGCGAACCGGTTCCGGTTGTCCCTGCGGCCCACTATATGTGCGGCGGCGTGGCCACCGACATGTTCGGCCGTACCGATATCAACAGGCTGTATGCCATCGGTGAAACCGCTTGCACCGGTCTTCACGGCGCCAACCGTCTGGCCAGTAATTCGCTGTGTGAGGCCTTGGTATATGCGGGCAAGGCTGCTGCTCAGACTGTCAAGGAAATGCAGAATCAAAACCTCGAATTCACACCGGACCTGCCTCCCTGGGATGAAGTCGGGACAACCGACAGCGACGAGGGCATCATGGTATCGCATAACTGGGATGAAATTCGGCGTTTTATGTGGAATTATGTGGGCATTGTCAGATCGGATAAGCGCCTGGCCAGGGCCCGGCACCGTATTGAAAATATTCAGAAAGAAATTCAGGAATATTACTGGAATTTCAAGGTGGCCACGGACCTTATCGAACTGCGCAACATTGCCGTTGTGGCCGAACTGATTATCCGTTGCGCCATCCACAGAAAAGAAAGCCGGGGCCTTCACTATAACCTCGGATATCCAGTGCGAAACGATAAACGCTGGCAAAAAGATACCGTTCTTCGCAGGCCGTTTTTAGGATAGATCTTTGTTTACCGCACATTTTTCACTAATCAAGGGCGATCAGTCAGACGATGCGGAATTTTCTGCCCCGGCAAGAGCACCAAGGGTGTCCATTTGTTTTAACATGAGATCTATTTTTTGTGCGCCCTGTTCCAACGAATTGTTTTTAATATTTTTTTCCGCTTCAATGGCCTCTTCATACAGTTCCGCCAGTCCCATATTTCCAGAAGAGCCTTTAAACGTATGAATAGCCCTGGCTGCCTGCTCTGCCTCTCCCACCTCAATGGATGCGATGCATTTTTTTAAATCCGCCGCTCCGGTTTCCAGGAAAAGTACCAGCAATTCCAAGTATTCATCTTCATCCAGATATAAATTTTCAGCCAACTCCTTAAAGTTCATAATTTCTCCATGTAATACATATTTTTCAGATGCTGGAATCTATCCGTTTTGTCACTTAATTTTTTGGTTTTTGGGTGCAGAAAGTGTGGGGTGACCTGATGTAATTGAATCATGAAAATTAAAAATAGAGCACTTCAGTTTTTCAGCATAAACTTATCGATACCACATTTATTCATTCGTTAATATTTAATTTCTATTCTTACCCTGACTGCTGCTTTTTCTCAAGTCAATACAGGTATCCAATGAAATTTTATCGGTATGCCTGCGGCTTTTCAACGATTTCCCGCTTGCCGGCCGGGTCCCTCAACACTGAAAATTAGCGAATTCATTTTCTCTCGAACCCTTAGCTGTCCTTGGGGTACGAAAGGAGATACTCGTGATTACCCTGCATCAGGATACGGGGAATTTTTTATGATTAGATCGTCGAACGTTGATGCGTTGACTTTCAGGGGATCCGTTGATAAAATTATCAATTATGGAATCTGGAAATATTATTGAATATATTGATCGCCAGAAAATTGTTTGCGCGGTCATAATGGAAGCTAAAAAGCAGCGTGTAAGGTTGCTTAACGAATCCAACCGGGAAATTAAAATTTCCGTGGGCCGGTTGTCACATCGATGTCGCAATCATCTTGATCTTTC
>CAZFXX010000007.1:14490-29922 GCA_964522985.1 uncultured Desulfobacteraceae bacterium | reverse complement strand
TTGTATTATAAGTCTAATATTATATCACAGTTATAGTCTGATTAGAATAATAATTTCTCTCTGTTAATCGGTAAGTACTCCGATAGAATCAACTTTTGCGACATGTGCGGTTAAGGACAAACAGGGCCAAAGGCAGTTTTTCAGAAAATGCGGTAATACCGATGGCATTTAAATTAGGTCATTATGCCCGGAAAGGATGGATAAGCTTGCATCCTCCAGAACATCTGGCCCAGGCAATAAACGGAGCGAAGTTTGTAGATGGAATAGAAAAAAAACGAATTACCGCCTAATTTTTCCATACACAACTCTTGACGATAATACTCAAAAAATTTATAATTTTCAGGATTTCAAAAACAAAATGACTGCCACTTATACCCAAAATTTAATCAAAAATTGATGACACAAGCTGCAACTACTTAAAATGACAATTTTTTATAATCAAATATCATGAAAAAATGGAAAATTTTTGTCACCTTTTTCAAGAAATTGTACGATGATCATTACACCATAGACAAAACTTTAGACCTGCAAAATTTTTCATTTGTTAAAGTGAATGATGAATATGAGTGGGAATTTGATACTGACCTGGGGTATGACATTTTTGTTGAACATGATTTCGGAATTTATGACCCCGAACTACAGCAAAAAGGGTATCATGAAAACAGTGTCTTATATCATCTATATAAAAACGAGGTCTATACTTTCCTATGTTGAGATGTATAACCGTTATAAGTCTTCGATAAGGGGCCTTCATGCACTAATTTTAGAATAATTGATTTTTACTTCTCCGGGTATGGGTCCCTTTTAAAGTGGGTCCCTATCCCTAAACCATTTTCACAAAAAAAATCGATATTTTCGCTCATAAAATTTATTGATTCAGAAAACTCAGGGACTTACTTTGGTTTCACGTCTGATTTTACAACTTGTGCCGGGACCCCCAGCACCATCGCGTGCGGCGGAACATCCCGGGTGACAACGCTGCCCGCACCGATGATTGCCCCTTCTCCGATTTGAATCCGATCCAGTACAACGGCCCCCATACCGATAAAAACCTGATTGCTGATATTACAGGCCCCTGCGATGTTTGCACCCGGCTGAACGGTGGCATACGAACCAATACGGGTGTGATGCCCGATCAGTACGCCCCGGTTTAAAAATACATGATCACCAAGTACACTGTTTGTGGATACAAGGGTATAAGGGCTGACCAGACAGCCTTTTCCCAGAACGGCTCGTTTTGAAATCCGCGCTGTCGGGTGAACAAACGTGGCAAACCTCAACCCTATAGCAGCGACTTGTTCTACGTAGCTTATCCTCCGTGTCGTGGCAAGGGTAGACACGCCCACGCTGCCAGGTATCAGTCCGGTGATTCTGTCCACCCAGTAAATCGGATAACCCAGCAGTGTTTCACCTTCAAGACTTTTATCCATATTTTCGACAAAACCCGTAATTTTAACATCTGGAAGATCCTCAAGAAAATCACAAATTTCCTCAGCCAGCAATCGTGTCCCCAATAGCAGGATACTTTTTTTATCCATTACCATCCTTTCTCAATAACATTACAGATTGTTTCCACATCAGCCTCCGACAGCAGTAAGTGCATGGGCAGGGACAAGGCATGTTCACAGAAATAGTGCGTTTTCTCCAACATGCTGGGTTCGTACATCGGATAATGGTCGTTTCGACGATAGTGCATTCCGACTCCGATATTCGCTCTTTTGAGTTTATCAACAAGTTCATTACGTCCTTCGGCGAAAAGAAAATAGATATGGCGACTACTCACACGATCTTTTTCATACTGCGGCAGAGTGATTCCAGGGACATTAAAGAGCCGCTGGTTATAAAAAGCCGCCAATTTTCTGCGTTTTACGTTCTGAACCTCTACCAGAGGAAGCTGATGTAGTCCGATCACCGCAGCAATATCATTCATGTGGTATTTGAATCCGGTCTCCCGAACCTGATATTCCCATTCATAGCTTGACAGACTGCCGGTATGGGTTCGATCGAATGTCGATTTGTCGATGCCGAGCCACCTCAGCCGTCTGAGACGTTTCATTTTCTGTTTGGAGTGCAGGGTGATCGCACCGCCATCTCCCATGGGAAGATTTTTGACGGCGTGGAAGGAAAACGCATGCAGGTTGTCGGAAGAGCCTATACGTTGTCCTTTATAGGATGCGCCACAAGCGTGGGCACAATCCTCGATGACCGGGATTTCATATTCCTGGGCGATGGCACTGATCTCATTCATGTCGGCAGGATATCCGGCGAAATGCACGACCATGATGGCACCCGTATTCTCCGTTATCTTCTCCCTGATGGATGAAGGGTCAAGATTCCCGGTAAAGGCGTTGATGTCAGCAAAGACCGGCTGGAGATGCTCATAGAGAATAGCATGATTGGTGGCCACAAATGTAAGGGGGGTTGTGATCACTTCCTTGCCGGGGGCCAGGTCCAGCACGCAAAGGGCAAGGTGGAGAGCGGCTGTGCATGAATTCAGGCCGACACAGAAGGGGGCCCCAACAAAATCCGCAAAACGATGTTCAAACTCTCCAGTCTTTGGACCCAGGCCAATCCAGCCTGAGCGCAGCACATCGCCCACAGCCTGGATAGCCTCCTCGCAAATCAATGGTCTGAAAAGTTGTATACCCACGTCTTGACTCCTTCTACACGTTACCCTGGCGCTCACTGTATCATGTCCAGAATCTCACGACAGCGATGAGCCATTGTATGCTCCCTCTGGACACGGGCGAGTCCCCGGGATGCGATTTTGTGACATAGATCGTCGTTATGGCCAAGATCGGCAACCCCTCCACACAACTCCTGAACGTTCCGATAACATACAATCTCTTTTCCCACACGGAAAAAATTTTTGAGTCTGGAGTGCCAGTCTACCACTGCAACCGTGCCGCTTGCCGGGATTTCGAAAGTGCGTATATTGATTCCTTCACGACTTTGAGCGTGATGAATGTTGAGGGCGGATCGACTGCGATTATACAATTTATTCACATCTTGTGGGGACAATGGGCCGTCGTGGATAATACAGTTTGCCAGGTGAGGGAATTTTTTACGAAATTTAACGCCGCCAGTGCCCCGGGATTTGAAATAACCCGGTCCTGCGACACCGAAACGAAGGCCTTCCCGGGCTGAAAATTTAGCGACCTGTTCAAGTACCGGAAGTCTCTCGGGATGGGGCCCTCCGACAAATACCGTATCAAATGAAAACACCTCACCGGTATTTTTCAGAGGGTGGTAAGTATTCGGATCGAACCCGCAGGGCATGTATACGGCACGACACCGATCCAGACGGTTAAGATCCGTCGGTTCAAATACCACAACCAGGTCGAAATCGTCCCATGAGCCCTCCGGACGTCTCACGTTGCAAATGGCATCAGCTGCACGAATGACCAGCCGCACCCCCCGCTTCCGAAGCCCCTGAAGAACGGATGGGAAAAATGGCTCCCCGTTCACGAAAAAGACCACATCTGGCGAGAATCGTCTGACAGCCTTCACAAAGCGCTGATTTATTCTTCTCAAGCGTCGCCGTCTTCTCCATCTTCGCATCATAGAAGGGCAATCCCAGTCCATTATCGTTGCATTTACATGCTCAAAGGTTATGGTTTCACAACCGACTTCCCGAAAACCACGGGCGATGCTCTGGAGGTATCCGTAATGGTTAAAGGCGGAAACGAGAACTTTCACCGGCCCGCGCCCTTCAGTTCGAGTCGACGACGAACTTCCCGGGGCGTTGCCACCGGCAGGTGGATTGTATCGGCCACGGTACGGATACGCGCCAGGAGATCCCGATTGGATGCAAGTCTGGTACGTTCAGGTGTTAGCCAGAGGTTGTCTTCCAGCCCGACACGTATGCCTCCTCCATTGACCATCCCGTTCAGGTTCATCTTCAGTTGGAAATCACCAATGCCGCCCACAGCCCATACAGACTGTTCCGGAAGTTCTGTGAGCATAACACCCAGATTCAGGATATTGGCCTGGGCGCAGGCAATGTTACCCAGCAAAAGATTGAAGTAGAATGGCGGCGCAATAAGTCCTTTCCCGTGGAGGTATTTTGCGTAGTTGATCATGCCGATATCAAAAGCTTCAAGCTCAGGTTTAATGTTTTTTTCCTTCATGATGGCAGCAAGTTGCTTAATAACATCAGGGCTGTTGACACTGGCCTGTTTGTTGAAATTGACGCTGCTCAGGGTCAGACTCGCCATATCAGGCCGGCTGGCCCCTTCAAGTGCCAGGCATTCCGCCCTCTTCTCAAATTCATTCCACTGGCGTCCGCTGGTTGAAACGGAAAGAATGAGGGCGTCCTCACCCATCCCGTCAACGCTGCGAATACCGTCAATAATTTCCTTATAAATTTCCTTGCGGTATGTCGGCCGACCGCTCTCTCCCCGTGCATGCAGATGTACCATGGAAACACCGTATTGACGCGCATCAAGCACCTGCTCAATTATTTCCTGGGGCGTAATGGGGATATGCGGTGTCATCTCCCGAGTGGGAAGCATGCCGGTGGGGGTAAAGTTGATGATCAATTTTTCCATATGTTGAATAATGACCTCCTTGACCGGCTGGACATTTTTGGCCACCGGTATGGTTGAAACAGTTAAGGTGTGGGGGTAGTTGTCTGTTTAGTAGTGTCCGCCCAGAAATGGTCTTTTTGCCCAACCTCATCGTTCTGTACTGTGAAACCAATGCTTTCGGGGTGCTTAAAAAATGATTTCCGGAATATCCGCCTGAATCTATCACGAGATTTAATGCGCGAATCGGTTATTTTCAAGGCAATCAGGCAGATTCTCCGCTTCATTCTTTGGGCTGATGGCTACTGAAAAAGACTTCCTTTTAATCATCCTTGTCTGCTTTTACCAACCCGTTATCACAAAACCAGGGAATATTTTTTCTTCTTATGTACTCTATATTGGGCCCATTCTCCCAGTTTCTATCTTTTATTTCGCTTGGATGCCACAAATGTAATGCTCTTGCTTTTCGCATTATTGATTTACCCTGGAATCCTGCTTTGGCGAATCTAATCGCCAGGTCTTCATCTTCCCCCCCCCATCCGACAAAATTTTCATCGTAACCGTTAATATATTCCATATCCGCACGATGAATGGAAAAATGACTGCTGCATCTTTGTTTCCTTGCGCCTGCAAGGCGAAGCTTATAAAGAATTCTGTGACTGACAAAGCTTCGATGGTCCCTAACAATCGGTTTTTCAGGAAGAGATCGATATAATTCCTCAAGCAAGGTGTTGGATACACCCATTTGAAATATTTTATCTGTCTGGCCTTCGATTAAATATTTACAAAAGCCGGCAGCAAACCTGCCGCGTTTCGCGGCATTCAAATGGCAGTCAATGGTTCCGGGCAAAACCATAAAATCGCAATCTAAAAAAATTAAATAATCTCCACTCGCATGTTTGATGCCATTATTGCGAGATGCTGCAGGCCGGAACCCTTTATTCGGCTGCCAAGTATGTTTTATTGGAAAACTATAAGTCGAAATAAGTTTTTTTAGTCTATTGACGGTCTCATTGCTTGATCCATCATCCGCAATTATGACTTCGTCAAAAGTCTCAATGTAAAATCGAAGAGAATCAAGACAACACCGTAAATACTCTAATCGCTTATAGAAAGAAATAATTATGCTAACCATACCTATCCCTAATATACCCTCATCTTTTTTTTAAATTTATAAAGAATATGATTAAACTGAGCTTTTCTACTTCTCTTATAAGCTGGAATTACTATGGATGCTTTTTCACTTTTCCATGCCGGCATAGAATGAATCTTCTCTGATAAGTATGGAAAAAGTTGATGACGACTCAATACCAAATTTCTGGCTTCTTCCAAGGCCGGGATATATCTTTCCCAGTTATTGTCATTAACAATATGCCTTATTTTTAGAAGGCTTTCTTCAGGTTGCTCTATGTCGATCCTTATAAATGATTCTTCAGGGAAATAATTCTCCAAATTGGTACAACCATAATAAATAGGCACCGTCCAGGATAAAAAACAATCGGTGATCTTTTCAGTCCAATAGTCCGGCCCACTGGTGTTTTCCATGGCAAGGGCGTATTGATATGGCGCAAGACCATCCCATTTATCTTCAATAAAATTAATCTCCCTGCCGTATAAATCCAATTCCAGACGCTTATCGTTCCGGATATGGTTTAGGAATATTTTTCTTTTAATATGGCCCGGCAAATCCATTGCGCCGTCGACAATGGCAGACAATTTTTTTGATTTCATGGGGACCCCGATCGAAATCAATTCATCAAAGGTTTTATTGACATGCCATGGAATGGCAGGCTGGGAAGATACATATCTCCTGTCAGTTACAGGGATATAATGGGTAAATATTTTTGAAAAATATTCATGCTTTTCAATCATCCAGTCGCTATGACCTTTCATGTACGGTTCCTGCATAACAGCCCATATATTTTCTTCTGGGCACCGTACCTGCGTATCAGTTCCCATGCAATTATTAAGCATTACAAGAAAATCACAATTTTCTACGGGATCAACTGTAAACTGTATCCCATCCCAGGCACCCTTCTGACCAGGTGTCTGGCGCATAAGATCGGGCCAGCCCCAGTTTTTGACGATCCTCACCAGTGTCATTGATAGTTTATCCTATAATTTTTTACAATTCCGCTGTTTATATCAAAATACAGCATTTATAATGACTTATCTATCTGAGTCTTTACAACGATTTTGACCTCTTCAAGAGTCAGCTCCTCCAGGCAACGGCTGACGCCGCTATCCTGACACCCTTTATTTTTACATGGTACACACGGCAAATTTTTATAAACTACCCGGTGTTGTTCTCCCCTTGGGGCCCAGTCAACATACGATGACGGCCCAAAAATGCACACCGTGGGCAGACCCACTGCGGCGGCAATATGAACCCCTGCGCTGTCTACACCGATAAATAATTTGCAAACCTTAAAAACAGCGGCCAAGGTTCCAATGGAAGTCTTTCCCGCTAAATTATATATATTTTGTCGGCATTTTTTTATTATTTCTCCGGCACGGGCTCTTTCGTCACGGGAACCTGTGATAATAACAGACAGGTCATATTCCGATCCAAGCCATTTAATTAGTTGGATATACTTGTCCACTCCCCATTCCTTGTATTTCCATAAAGAAAAAGGTTGAACAGCTATAACGGGTCTATTTGATGGGACCCCCTCGTTTTTCAGCAGAGCTATCGCTTTTTGATATCTACCCTCGGGAACCTCAAACTCCGGTTGAATATTCGCCGTTTTTATATCACAGGCTTCCAACGGGTCCAGGTAATATTGGATCATATGTCTTCCCTGGCGGGATTCGGATGTCACCAGATGGGTGAACACCCGGTTGCGCCAAAGTTTTCCATCATTGGCAAAAAATCCTGCTTTGTGACGTGCCCCGGAAAAAAATGCCAAAACAGCACCCCTGTCCCCGGTTCTCATATCAATGGCCAAATCAAAATGAAATCGACGCAGGCATAAAAAAAACTGTTTTTGATACCCTATTTCTTGACACCAGGTTCTTTTTTCTGCGTTGATGGAAATTACGTCCATTGCCCACTGGTAGTCTTCGATCAATTCCTTTGCTTTTTCCCTGACGGCAACAACAATATTCGCCTGGGGGAAATGTTCCTTCAGCGCACGGACAGCAGGTAACGTAAGCACCACATCGCCTATATCACCAAGCTGTATCACCAGGATATTTCGTATTTTCTCTCCGGGTATGGTCTTCCCTTTTACCAGCATCAATCAAACACCTGTAAATTTTTCATAAATCCTTATGATCCGGTCTGCCATAAGATCCCATGTGTTTTTCGCAGCAGTCTTGTGTGCCTCTTTTGCCAAATTTTCTCTTTTTTCTTTATCCAACATAAATTCGATTTTAGAACTCATGGAACCAATATCATTTTTTTCAACGACAAATCCATTAATCCCCTCTTTGACCAGATCCATTGCCCCCACAGTATCACTGATAATCACCGGCAGTGAAGCGGACATGGCTTCCAGCACCACCATACCAAACGTATCGAATCCCGAAGGCATCGCAAAAATATCTGCCGCCATGTAGATGTGTTCAATATGTTCCGCCCAGACACCTGCAAAAATCACATCGTTTTTGATACCAGCCTTTTCAGCCAGCCTATGGTATTTTTTACTATCGCCCTTACCCACCACCAACAATTTTAATCGATCTGGCAACTGCTTTGATTTTATCATGCCCACTGCAGCGATGAGGTTACCCAACCCCTTGAGTTCAAAATTCATACCCACAAAAAGAAGCACCGTATCTGCCTCGCCTATTTTGAAACGTGCTCTTATCTCATCGCGACAGCTTTTTCTATCGAGCTTATCAAATCGGCCGATATCGACACCCGGGTGAACCACCTGCACTTTTCCCGGATCAACGCCGAATTCCTGAATAAATTTATCTTTTGCCAAATTGGATACCGGCAGAAATACTTGGCAATTTCCCTTACGAATCAAGCTTTTTTCAACCCAGCTTGTGCCATAATCAAAGAGGCTCATATTTTTTCTTCGAACTTTTTTAACCCAGAAGCGATGGGGCACACCGTGCATGGTAAATAGATCGGCATAAAAAATCCTGTCATGGGTGTGGATAATATCAAAGTTCATTTTTGCTATTTTACGATTGGCAAACCAGGCAAAACTGATGGTAGTTAAAAATCTGGGAAAAGTGATGATCGATATTTTATGAAACGCAATGTGATCACATTGAGATGACCATTTATTCGCGAACACATGAACATCATAGCGGTGATCTGCCGCAATTCGTTCTGTTAATTCCCGGACGAATCTTTCCCCGCCGCCCACCAGACCATATTTGGGAATTACGACGGCTATTTTGAATTTTTTTTTACTATTCACAGTACCCCAAGTTCTTTTATCCCGGTAATAACCTGCCGCACCGAGATATTTTTCATGCACCCAATGGTTTCACAATGACGTTTAAAACAGGGGCTGCATACAATTTCAGATCGAATAACCCTGTGGCCGGGGCCAAAGGGGCCGGTTCTCCAAGGGGCGGTGGGGCCGAACAGGGCCACCACCGGAATCCCCACAGCCGCGCCAAGGTGCATGGGACCGGTGTCTGTGGATATCAGAAGATCTGATTTTTCATACAGGGCCCCCAGCACCTTGAGGGTGGTTTTACCGGCCAGATTTTCCGCTATGGCGCCCATTCCGGCGATGATTGAGTCAATATATTCCCTGTCGGCCGGACTCCCGGTAAAAAGGACGGTTGCCTTGTATTTTTCAATCAGGCTATCCGCCAGTCGACTGAATTTGGTGATATCCCACAGTTTGGTCTCCCACTGGGCCACCGGGTTGATCGCGACCAGCGGTCCTGTGTGTTTTCCCGTGCAGGCTTTCAATAGGGTATCTGCCCTTTTTCGATCAAAATCTGACACCGGCAGCCGGTATTCAACTAAATCATGCGGAATACCGATCTTTTCAAGCAGTATCAACCCGCGTTCAAGCGCATGAATCTCCATACTTACCGCCGGAATCCGTTCATTCAAGAAAAGATAGGAGTGCTCCTGATGGTCCATCCCCGGTCCAAAACCGACCTTACGCCCCCCTCTTGACAGGGCGACCATCACACCGCTTTTCAAAAGGGCCTGCAAGTCCAGTATGATGTCATATTTTGTATCTCGAAGATCACGGATAAATCGAAAAATTTCTAAAACGGCCGGTTTCCATAAAGAAGTCTTCAACTGCTTGATCCACTGTTTTTTTTTGGACACCATTACCCGGTCAAGGGCCTCGTGCCCGATGACAAGGTCGGCGGCAGCTTCCTCCACGAGCCAGGTGATGTTCGCATCCGGATAATACCTTCTCAGAGCGTTTAAAACGGGCAGGGTATGGATGACATCTCCGATGGCACTCAGCTTGATAATCAGAATATTCATCGCGGCGTATCAGCCTCCAGAAATTCTTTGGCTGCCGTGAAAACCGTATTGACATCGATCTGTTTCATACATTCAAGATGCCCCAGGGGACATTCCGGTTTAAGACACGGGCTGCACGCCATGGAAGTTCTGACAACCCTGCTTTTGGGGCCAAGGGGGCCGGTGGCAACAAAATCCGTGGAGCCGAATATGGCGATCAGGGGCACATTCAGGGCCGCCCCCACATGCATCAGCCCGGAGTCATTGGTCACAAAGAGATGGCATCTTTCAATAAGGGCCATTGCCTCTCCAAGGGTAGTTTTGCCGCAAAAATTAATAGCCGGATGCTGCATCCTGCCGATTATCTTTTCACCCAGTGCGCTGTCACCGGGGCCTCCGAACACAACTATGCGGGCCCTGTATGTGTCGTAAATTTTATCTGCCAGTTCGGCATATCTTTCAGGGAACCACTGCTTGGCAGGTCCGAATGTGGCAGACGGGTTGATTCCGACAAGTAGTTCATCCTCTCCAACGCCATATTCCGCAAGAATTTCCAAAGCGCTGTCTCTCTCTTCCATCCCCAGTGTAATCTCAAGCGGGCCGGGGTTCGCCGCAAGGCCCGCCTTTGATAAAATATTAAGATAATATTCTGTCTGATGGACTTGCCGGATGGCCTTTGTACAGGGTATGGAATGGGTTAAAAGCGCCCCTCTGGCATCCCGGCTGTAACCGAGCCGCATGGGGATACCTGCGAAAAAAGTAATCAGCGCGGCTTCAAAGGCGTTTTGGAGTAAAATAGCCGCATCAAACCCATGCGCCCTGAGATCTCTTGCCAGTCTTACTTTCCCGGCAGAGCCCTTATGCCTGGCCCCGGCATCATAGATAATGATATCATCGATGTGTGGACTGTGTTCAAAAACAGGCCCCACCCACGGTTTGACCAGCATGCTGATCCGGGCATGGGGAAAATTCTTCCGGATGGCCCTCACCGCAGGCGTTGTCATCACGGCATCCCCGATCCAGTTGGTGGACCGGACCAGCAGTTGTTTTATGTTTTTTGTGTCAATCGGTTTCATTATTTTTTTCTATGGGTGATTCTCCATTGCAAAAGTACACCCGGAAACAATTCAGGCCTTTGCCTGTTGGTTATGGGTTTCAAGCAAACAATAGGATTTTGTTTTCCAGCGTTGATGCGCCCAGAACCACTGATCCGGATAGGCCCTGATTATTTTCTCAATGGCCGAATTGTACCGCTTGGTATTCAGCTCAAGATCCTTTCTCTTATCCCCGGTGTGGGCTGGGGGGATCTCGGGAAATATTTTTGCCGTAAACCCGTTTTCTTCCCGAACCAGAAATATCGGCACCACCGGCGCTCTGGTTTTATAGGCCAGAAGGGCCATACCGCTGTTGGTGCAGGCCCGATGCCCGAAAAAATCGACAAAAAAGCCCTCATACCAATCCACGTTCTGATCCATCAACATACCGATTATTTCACCGTTATGCAGGGCCTTTAGCAATTTTCTTAAAGCCCTCCTGGCAGGAATGACCCGCCCCCCGAAACGGGTCCTCAATTTGACAAAAAATCGGTCCAGAACCTTCATATCAAGGGGGCGATAAACCATGCTTACCGGGTATCCAATCATTTGACCGATTAGCGAAAGCAGTTCCCAGTTCCCGAAGTGGGCTGTCAGCACAAGCACACCCCGCCCTTTTTCATAGGCGGATTGAATATGATCAATACCCTCGATTCTGAAATATTTTTTTAATTCATCGTGCGACAGATTTATAAACCATCCGATTTCAAAAAGAATCAGAAAAAGATTTTCAAATACCTGAAGGGCTATTTTTTTTCTCTCAAAATATTTTCCCCCCTTTCCAAATACCCTGGTCAGATTATCCAGTACAATTTTCTGATGCTTTTGATCGGCATAAAAAAAAAATCTGCCCAGCAACCTGGAAATCCCCCGGGTATGTTTTCGCGGAACATTCCCGATCAGTTTGAAAAATATTTTAATAGCTTTGTCCATAGTATTTATATTATCAAAATTTATTTTATATATATCCTGATGGCTGTTTATTGATATGTATTTCGGCCAACCGTTTTTCCAGAAAAACTGAAAAGGCATCTTTTTGATCTTTCAGTGAAATTTTGATCCCCATAACCACAAGATCCACCGGCCATGTAAATTTCCCCTCTATTCTGGCATAATCCTTATCGGTTGTGATCAATAATTCGACACCGGTTTTTTCAATCTCAGCCCGGATAAACCGGAAATCTTCAGGGCAATACCAGTGATGATCCGGAAACGATGCAAATCGGGTCACCTGGCACCCAAGATCTTCAACCATCCGGCAAAATTCATTATTTTTTGCAATTCCTGAAAAAACGACGGCCTTACACCCGCTCAAAAAAGAGAAATCATCCGACGGGCCATTATCCGGAACGCCGGCCATGCCGGCACTGGCCCGGACGATTTCCTTCACATACGGGGTATGAAAAGACCTGAAAAAAGGGTGCCGGAGTCTAGTCGGCAAACACGGCGGCATCTCCTTGTTTTCCTCACTGCAACGGGTAAAAATAACAGCACCTGCCCTTTTCAGTGCGGACACCGGTTCTCTGAGTATGCCCCGCGGAAATAGATAACCGTTTCCCAGGGGCCGGGTATCATCCAAAAGCACCAGATCGATATCCCGCTTTAATTTCAGGTGCTGAAACCCGTCATCTAAGATAATCACATTGGCCTTGAATCTGCTTATGGCCTGCATACCGGACCTGAACCGGTTCTGCCCCACCAGAACCGGAATATTCTTTAATTCCCGGGCCAGCATAAATGCTTCGTCACCCGAGTCTTCGGCTTTTAACAAAATGCCGATGCCGTCACTGACGATGCCACCGCTCTTTTCCCTGCGGCCTTTATATCCCCGACTCACCACAGCCGGTCGGTAACCCAGACGTTGAACCAGATGAGCCACATAGATGGTCATGGGGGTCTTGCCGGTCCCTCCCATGGTCAGGTTGCCGATGGAAATAACCGTGCACGGCAGTCGTTTGGATTTCAAGATTTGTCTGTTAAATAATGCCGTCCGCAGCTTGACGGCCCCGCCAGAGCATATGGATGCCGAATGTAAAAAAAATCGCAATAAAAAAAAACCATTTTTACCCGGCCCCATCATCAGCGATTCGACTGTCTTTTTCAGATGCGGCTTCATCCATTATTCCCCTATATTTTCCAGGCCTGCTTTAAAACCCTCATAATTTCACACATGGTTTTTTCCACGGCCCCTTTGTTGGTAGAAAACACTTTAAAGTTATTATCTCCCATTATTTCAGCGTCATGCCCGCCTGCAAGAATCTTTTCACCGGTTGCTATAATATCCTCAGCCCCATTGACCTGAACTGCACCGCCGGATTTGGTCAACATGGCGGCAATCTCTTTGAAATCACCCATAAAAGGACCAAAAAGAATCGGCTTTGAAAAAGCAGCCGGTTCCAGCGGGTTATGTCCCCTGAAATCCACCAGGCTCCCCCCCACAAAAGCCATATCCGCTAAAGAATACAACCTGGCCAATATGCCGATGACATCGATCACCACCACATCATGATTTTTTTTTATCTTTCCGTTCCTGACGGTACTGTACAGGGTTGTTATAAAACCACTGTTGGAAAATATTTTGAATACCCCACCGGCTCGACCAGAATCACGAGGGACAATCACCAGACATAAATTATCGTGCTTTTTTCTAAGGGCTGTAAATGCATTCAGCAGAATCGACTCTTCGCCAGGATGCGTACTGCCGGCCACAAAAACCTTCTTCTCCGGCAAAATGTTCAGCGCGCCTCTCAGCGTATCAAGATCTTTTTCTGTTGCCGCCTCATAAGGTTGATCGAACTTCAGGTTCCCACTTGTCACTACCCGGCCGGGATCCGCCATAAATATCTTCAAACGTGCAGCATCTTCCTCCGACTGGGCACATATTTTTGCAAAAAACGAAAACATCATCTTCGAAAAAAAAGAAACTATTTGATACCCGGCAAATGATCTTTCGGAAAGCTTCGCATTAACAAGCATTACAGGTACGTTTCGATTTGCCATCTCGTAAAGACAATTGGGCCAGATATCCGACTCAACCAGTACCAGAAGAGCGGGATTGATTCTGCTGCTGATTCTTTTCATGGCGAAAGGCAGGTCATAGGGAAAATAAAACACCGCGTCCACTTTATCTTTCAGCCGATCTTTTGCCAGTTCCAACCCGGTTCTGGTGGAAACCGAAAGAACCAGCGGTCGCGGTCGGATGCTTTTTCTTAAGGCCTTTAAAAGCGGTTGTACTGAAACCACCTCTCCGACGGACAGGGCATGCACCCAAACCGGCCTTGCAGTGGGCGCTGGATCGGTCCTGACAAACTTTTCAGGCAACCTGGACAGGCCCAGCCGCCTTAGAACTGTTTTTCTTCTTTTGTCGGAAAAAAAAGCCAGCCCTACAAGCAAAGGGAAACAGATGAGTATCGCACCGGCCAGAAGTACATTGTAAATTAGTATAATCGCTCTTGTCTTTTTTTCGTCCATGGGTCTAAACGTTCTTTTGTGCTACAACTATTCCCAGACATAGAAAAACAAAATTGGCCAGCCATACGGACGCAAGGGGGGGCAGAATTCCGCCATAGCCCAGAGAAACGCAGAAGCTATAAAAAATCCAGTACAGAAAAGCAGCGCTTATGCCCCATGCAATGCCCGTTGCAATCCCCTGCCCACCGGTCTTCCGGATCACGATACCAGCGCCTGCAAGACACATGACAATACAAACAAAAGGGAAGGCAATTTTTGCCTGCAAGTCGACCCTGTAAGGGACCGCATCATATCCTTCCGCTTCAATATCTCTTATATATTTCAAAAGCTCAAAAAACCGCATTTCTTCGGATTTTTTAACCATGCGTTGAAGGCTCTCGCGGCTCAGGTCCAGAGAAACCGCCATTTCATCATGAAATACAACTTGATAGTTATCTCCCGCAGCATCCGCAACCTGCTGCATAACACCGGAAAGAATCCATCCGTCATCTGTCAGTTCCCCTTTTTCAGCATCGATTCTCTTTACTAATCTGAAATCCGGGTTAAAATAATTCACGGTAATGCCAAAAGCCGTTTGCCTGGCCGGGTTGTAATATTTAACATGAACAATTTTCCCCTTGCCTCGGATCCATATATCTTTTTTTTTTGAGAAAACCGGTGCTTCTTTTTTAACTTCTCCAAGCCAGATCCGGTCGGCCCCGCTTATTGTAGACGGTAACAGCAGATCAGACAGAAAAAACAAACCAATGGAAAAAATAACGCCCATAACCAGAATCGGCTTGAGTAAAAAGGCAACCCCGACACCACTGCTTCTCAAGGCCAAGAGTTCGTTGTTCTTAGCCATCAGGCCCAGAACGATAATCACGGCCAGCAGAATGCCCAATGGTGTGATCTGGGCAACGATAAAGGGCGTTTTCATAATAAAAAATTGCACTACGTG
>CAZFXX010000007.1:0-14480 GCA_964522985.1 uncultured Desulfobacteraceae bacterium | reverse complement strand
GTGGCTGAAAGGAACTTTTTGTTCAATAAAATTGTCGATTTTTTCAAAAAAATCAACCGCCAGGTAGATTGCAATGACAACCACAAGGACAATACAAAAATACTTGAGTATCTCCCGTATAAGGTATTTGTGAATAATATACATTAAAATCTTATATCGATGTTTTACGTTTTTATGTACAGGATAAACGTCACCATTCACGGAACATTGAAATTGGAAATTAAAAATTTGGAATCAATTTTAAAACGGTCAACTTTGATGCTGCCGGAAAATCGTCAGTTTTATGGGGCGCTCTCCGGCCATCCGAACTAGCAGATAAATGCCGAGCCCCCCCAAGATAACATTGGGGGCCCACATGCCGATCAATGGCGGATAAATGCCGGTTTCCCCGAATATTAACCCGGCGGAAAGAAGCATGTAATACACTAAAAAGAGAATAAGTCCCATTCCCAACCCGGAAGAAGCCTGACGTTTTTTGGATTGAACACCCAGGGGAACCGCCAATATGCCAAGGGCCAGGCAGGCAAATGGAATGGAAAATTTTCGGTGCAGTTCCAGCAGCATTTCATAATAATGGCCATCGTCGGGGGTTGACTGCCGGATATAACGACACAGATCACCAAGACTCATCTCTTTCTTACCCTTTGGTGCCTTGTTTATTCGAGCCGCCGCTCCTTTCAGGTCAAGTTTGATATCATAGGTATCAAAAGAAATGGTATGGACCGATCGATTCTTCAGTTCAACCTGACTGATAATGCCGCCA
The DNA here is from genome assembly GCA_964522985.1 of uncultured Desulfobacteraceae bacterium. GTDB lineage: Bacteria > Desulfobacterota > Desulfobacteria > Desulfobacterales > 4572-123 > 4572-123. The sequence goes on along the minus strand of CAZFXX010000007.1, from coordinate 13,717 downwards.
AACAGCCTCAACTGAAAAACCAGTTTATCGGGATTACTAAAAAATTTTCCCTTAGGTGCCACTATCGATGTGGCCAGCGTACCTTCTGCCCGGGAGTCTTCTATAAAAACATCCCTTAACATACCGTTAGTCTTATCAATATTGCCAACGTACAGCATAACGCCCTTGAAATGGTCATTGAACTTTCCTTCCTGGATACCCACATTGAGGTTCGACGTGGCCACACGCACCGTCATTTCCTTAAACGCGATCCGGCCCCAGGGCATCCCCCATATGGACATAGCGGCCGTAAGCAGACATCCGGCCAGGCAGAAAAAAAAGACCGGTACGATCATGCGGTAAAGGCTGACGCCACTGGCCTTAAGCGCAAGAATTTCGTTATCGTTGGACAATTTTAAAAAAGTCAGAAGAACCGACATCATGATTGCCATGGGAATGACAAACACCAGAAAATCAGGAAGGGAATAAGCCAGCAGAAGAAGGATGTAAACAACACTGATTTTGTAATTGACAACAAGATTCGTGATATCGAGAATGCGCGCCATCAAGAAAACAAATGTAAAAAAAAACAGGTTGATAATAAAAGGGAAAGACATCTCCTTTAATAAATACCGGTTGATGATGGTATTGATATGCATATGCCTCTGACAGCCGAATGATTAACGGTTGCTTGCTTTCCCATTTGCAAACTGCATCTGATACAGTTTGTAGTATTCGCCCTTCCCATCCAAAAGCGCCATGTGCTTACCCTGCTCCACAATTTTTCCATTTTTAAGCACAATAATCCTGTGGGCATAGGCGATGGTTGAAAGGCGGTGCGCAATAACAAATGTGGTGCGTCCCTTCATTAAATTTTCAAGTGCTTTTTGAACAACGCTTTCCGCCTGGGTATCCAGCGAAGAGGTTGCCTCGTCCAGAATCAGAATCGGCGCATCCTTTAAAAGCGCTCTGGCAATGCAGATCCGCTGCTTTTCACCACCGGAAAGCCTGCCGCCCAGTTCACCGATTGGCGTATCGAACTGTTTGGGGAAATCTTGTATAAAATTATAAGCATATGCCGCCTGCGCAGCCGCTTTGATTTTTTCATCAGATGCATCCGGACACCCATAGGCGATATTATTCCGGACGGTATCATTAAACAGAATCGGTTCCTGGGTGACGATGGCAATCTGTTTTCTCAATGAGGCAATGGATGCTTTCCGGATATCGATGCCGTCGATGGATATACTGCCCTTGTTGACATCATAAAACCTTGGGATAAGGTTTACCAGAGAGGTCTTGCCCCCACCGCTCATGCCGACCAGCGCCAAAACTTCTCCATTCTTTACATCCAGATTAATATTTTTCAGCACAGACTTTTCCCCATAGGAAAAATCAACGTCTTCAAATCTGACACCACGAGACTTTCCGGCAATAGCAACCGGACTGGCAGTCTCTCTGATTTCTGATTCTGTCTCAAGGATATCAAAAACGCGGTCAACAGCAGCCAGCCCCTGCTGAACGACATTATTCACACTGCTGAGTCTTTTGGCCGGATCGTAAAGAAGCAGCACGGCGGTAATAAAGGAAAAAAAAGTACCCGGGGTTGAAGATCCGTTAAGGACCTTGGACCCCCCGTACCAGATAATAAGGGCAATGCCAATACCACCCAATAACTCCATAATCGGTGAAGAAAGGGATCTTGCGATAACCGACCGCATCTCAAAATGAAAAAAATTAGAATTTATTTTAAAAAACCGTTTTTTTTCATACGGTTCCATGCCGAACGCCTTTACAATTTTATTCCCGGTAAAGGTTTCATGGAGGAATGTATTCAGATCGCCCATGGCCTCCTGGCATCCGGTGCTGACCTTACGGACCCTTCTGCCCAGAAATATAAGCGGATACAAGGCCACCGGGAATATAACCAATGCAATCAGGGCCATCTTCCAGTCCCGGTAAAAGATAACACCGGTTAATCCTACAATAGAAAATATGTCTCTGAAAGATCCGGTAACCGCCGTCGAAACCATGCCCTTGATCACATTGACGTCATTTGTAATCCGGGACATCAGGACACCCGTTTTTTTCTCCTGAAAAAAAGCAAGGGGAAGATCCATAATGCGCTCATAGAGCATATTTCTTAGACGTCTGATAATAGATTCCCCCACATAACTCATCATATATGCCTGCCCGTACATACCGATACAACGGACAATATAGATAACAACGATTGCCAGGGGAAGCAGCCTGAGCATCATCACTTTCTTTTCAATAAAAATATCGTCTATGACATTTTTCATTAAAAAGGCTGAGATTGCGGTAGACGCTGCTACCATTAGCGAACATAGCATGGCAAAAACAAGCCGGGTCAGGTTTTCCTTAATAAGTCGTATCAGATGGTGATGTCTTTTTCTAAACATTCTATCCATACGCATTTTTTTACTTATCTTTTTTAATTTTCAAACGTTTCGTTTACGTCTCAAGTAATTTTTCCACAAGCCGGGCGGTTCTCATGGAAGCGCCCGGGCTTCCGAGTTTTTTTGTAACGGCATGAAGTTTTCTTTTTGTTTTCTCAAGCTGATCAACGTCTCTAATCAAATCACCGGCGATCTGCGCAATTTTTTCAGGTGTGGCATCTTTTTGAACCAGTTCAGGCACCACCCTTTCATCAGCGATGAGATTGATCAGCCCGATATGATCGACCTTTATAAATTTTTTACCGATCCAGTAACTTAAAGGAGAAACAGTATAAATTATCACCATCGGTATTTCCGCAATCGCGGCTTCAAGCGTAACGGTACCGGATACAGCCAGTACGAGATCCGCTTTTTGGAATATTTTTTCCACAGGGCCGGATACCATCGGGAACGCATCGGCCTGTCCGCTGTTCTTAATAATATACTCAACCAGTGACGCATCTTTTGGCGCGGCAAGGGAAACAACAAAACTCAATTTCGGATTTTCTTTCTTGAGTTTTTCGGCAGCGCTCAGCATCAAGGGCAGGTGGACCGAGATTTCACGATCCCGGGAACCCGGCAAAAGACCGATAACAGGCGAGGTCAGGGAATTGAGCGCACCATCAAAATTTGCTGTTTTATTTTGCTTGTCGAGCAATGGATGTCCGACAAAAGTGACCGGTACGCCGTATTGACGATAAAAATTAGCTTCAAACGGCAAAATTACCACCATATGATCCACCAGCCGTTTTATTTTTTTAATTCTGCCTGAGCGCCATGCCCAAATTTGAGGGCTGATATAATAGAGGACCTTGATGCCCATTTTTTTGGCATAGCCGGCCACACGCAGATTAAAATCAGGAAAATCGATCAGAATAAGCAGGTCGGGTTTCAGACTTTTGAGAAGCCGCCGGGCCAGGGACAACGCCTTCAGAATATTCGGCAATTTCGCAAAAACCTCGGTGATACCAACCACTGAAAGAATCGCGGCATCTAAAAGAATCCTGACACCGGCAGCTTTCATGGCCTGACCTCCGATCCCGTAAAAAAAAAGGCCCGGATTCACAGTCTGCATGGCCTGGACAAAATGAGCGCCGTGCAGATCCCCCGAGGCCTCTCCGGCAATGATCATCACACATGGTTTTTTAACAACTGGTTGCATACGGCTATTCTCCATGAGTAAATTCGGTAAAACACACGATCTGCGTCATACTGCACAGCGCTGCATGATGTGCACCCCGCCGTATTTGGCTCCGGTCCTTCCAGACCTTTGTACTCCCTTGCGGATATAGCAAATGCCGAACCTTCTTCCCCAGGGTATCGTTTTTTGTAAAATGAATGTCGGATGCCCATCCCCGGGGTTCAATCATTTTTCATTGCAACAATGGCTATTTTAGCTCTGTCCGCAAGATCAACCATTTCCTTCCTGTCAAACACGACGGCTCGACCGGCCTCAATCACCAGCGTCCCGGCATCAGCCGACTGCATGGTCTGAATTGTCCGCACACCGATGGCAGGGATATCAAACCGCCTGTCCTGGTCCGGTTTGCAGACTTTAACCACCACTGCATTTCCTCGACCAAGGTCTCCGCCCCGCAAAATGGTGGCATCGGTACCGTCAATGGCTTCGACAGCCAGAACCGATCCGCCGCCGACCACCACACACTGGCCGATATCCAGCCGCCCGATCTGTTTGGCCAGGTGCCATCCCATTTCAATATCGGCATTTTCGGAACGACTGGGCCGTCGCCGGGTCCAGCACCCCTTTTCCGCAAGCAGCTCCGGCATCAGAAAGGTCGACTCCCGTATTCGAATACCCTCTTTTTCCAACGAGCCGGCAAAGGCCCGCAACACGCCGTCATCATGTGTATTTTTCATTCCGGCGATCAACGTAATCGCTTTGATGTCCGGACGCACATCGGAAAACAGGCGCGTCTTTCGTACCCCTCCCATCATGACGGCATCTTCGACCCTGTTTTTTTTAAAAAATTTAATTAACCGTTTGATCTGTCCCAGATGGAGCCATTTGATGGCTTCAACATAATCCGCCAATCGGGTATCGGCTTCATTGACATAGGCCGCCGCATAAACGCAAAAGCCCTTTGCCTGGGCTTTTTTTGAAAAAAGTAAGGGGAACTGTCCGTTCCCCGCAATCAGTCCGATTCGTTTTTCTGTCATATACAATTCTTAAATTATCGGGTAATTCCCCGCTTAGATGATTTGATAAAATCGATAAATTGCACGACTTCAGGAATCTGTTCCACTTCCGCGGCAACACGTTCTATGGCTTCGTTCAATGTGAGCCCGATGCGGAAAAAAATCCGGTAAGCCTTTTTTAATGCCAACCGGGTATCTGCTGAAAAGCCATAGCGTTTTAACCCGACACTGTTCAAACCATGCAACCTGGCCCGGTCTCCGGAGACAATCACAAAAGGGGGAATATCCTTGACCACAGCTGACTTACCGCCGATAAACGCATGCTCACCGATTCTGACAAACTGATGAATTGCAACCAGTCCGCCGATAATGGCATTATCACCGATGGTAATATGGCCGGCCAGTGTGGCATTATTGGCCATTATGACATTTTTACCGATCTTACAATCATGGGCAATATGGCAATAGGCCATCAGAAAACAGCCTTCGCCGACCTCGGTCAGGCCGCCGCCGAAGTCTGTGCCGCGATTGATGGTAACAAATTCTCGAATTATGGTTCCACGCCCGATACTCGCAAACGTTTTCTCGCCCTTGAATTTAAGGTCTTGGGGGACAGCGCCGATGGACGCATACTGAAAAATTTGGCATTCAGGCCCGATGGTCACATAGGGGTCAATGATGACATGCGGACCAATCACGGTATCGACCCCGATACGGGCATCCGCCCCGACGATTGAATAGGGCCCGATCTCAACTCCCGTATCCAACTGAGCCGTAGGATCTATAATTGCTGTAGGATGTATCACTTTTTATCTCCAATCATAGCCAGAAATTCGGCTTCGGCCACGATGGCATTCTCAACCCTGGCCTTTCCTGCCATCTTAAATACCTTTGAGCGCTGTTGTAAAATTTTTACATCTAGCAATAATTGATCCCCGGGTACCACTGGTTTTCTGAAACGTACCCTGTCCATTCCCATAAAATACACGGCTAAATTATCTTTTTTTTTCTGCATAGCCGGATACGAAATAATTCCACCTGCCTGTCCCAGGGCCTCTATGATGAGTACGCCCGGCATAATCGGCTTTCCAGGGAAATGACCTTGGAAGAAAGGTTCATTAATTGTCACGTTCTTTAATGCCAGGACTTCCCTGCCTGGGACAAGTTTAATCACTCTGTCTATCAGGATAAATGGATAGCGATGGGGTAAAAATTCCATTATTGCCTGAATATCGTAATCCTTTCTCATTTTTCCTCGACCCGATCCAAGTATTTTTTTTCGATTTCAATCAGTCGTTTTTTTATTTGTTTAACCGTTTTCATCAATTCAGGCAGTTTAGGAATGGTCCGTTGTACCCGAAGCCATTGGGAATGCGGCATTTCCAGTGAGCCCGAGACCACCTGACCCGGATCAATGGAACGGGCAACCCCGGACTGGGGTCCGACAATCGCATTATCACCGATTTCAATATGTCCGGCAATACCTGCCTGGCCAGCCAGAATCACATGTTTCCCCAGTGCAGTGCTCCCGGCAATACCAACCTGGGCCACAATAACGGTATTTTCCCCAACAGTCACATTGTGAGCCACATGCACCAGGTTGTCTGTTTTCACCCCCCGGCAGATGCGGGTCTTTCCAAAAGCAGCCCGATCAATGGTGTTGCCGGCACCGATTTCAACATCATCCTCTATCTGAACAATTCCAAGCTGGGGGATCTTATAATATTTTTCCCCGTGGGGAGCATACCCGAACCCGTCGCTGCCGATCACGGTTCCAGCGTCTATCCGGACCCGGCTGCCGATGAGGCACCGTTCCAGAATCGTCACATTGGGGCAGATCACAACATCATCTCCAACCGTCACATGGTCACCTAAAACAACATTGGGATGAAGCGTTACCCGGTTTCCAAGAACAACCCGGTTGCCGATGACAACACCAGGCGCGATAAAAGTGTCACTACCGCAACTGAAATCATCGCCAATACAGGCCTTGGGACTTATTCCGCCCGTCGGCAGCAATTCGGGATAGAGGTTCTCAAGAACTCTGGCAAAGGCAAGTTCAGGGTTATCGACCCGGATAAGATTATGGTCAGGATCATAAAAATAAGCGGGCGTAATAATGGCTCCCGCCCTGGTTGTGCGCATTCTTTTTAAAAACTTTACGCTGCCAGCCCAGGTGATCTCATCTTTAGTTGCTTCATCAAACGGGGCTGCACCACTGATCCGCTTATCGGCATCACCTTCAAGGGTACCGCCTACCATCCGTGCTATTTCAGATAGAGATACTTGCATAATTCCCGGGTCCATGCTTCCTGTTGCCGGTTAAAAAATTTTACTCTATTTTTTCTGCGGATTTTTTTGCAAAATCAGCGTTATACTGCTGAATCAGGATATCCGATATATCAATTGTGCCCTTGGAATAGAGGACACCAGCCTCATTTTTTTCTATAATCAGTGTAAAATCCTCTTTCTCGCCAATCTCCTTTGCCAGTTTAAACACATCTTTTTTAATCCGGGTGATCAGGCGATTTTCTATACTCCTGGCATCGGTATTGTATTTTTTCTGAATGGATTTAAAATCATTGACTTTGATCCTGAATTCCCTCTCTTTTTCCATCTGCTGTTCTTTGCTCATCACCAGGATCTCACGTTCGATTCTCTTTTTCATCTCATCGATTTCAGCCTTCCTTTTTTCCAGATCCGTTTTCATCAACTGGCCCTTCCGGTTAATTTCAGCAACAGCCGTTTTTCCGGCGCTGGCTTCAGCCAGAACTTGCTGAAAATCCAGAATACCGATTTTGGCACCATCTGCACCATATACCGCTCCTGAAAAGAAAAAAAGGATCACAACCATTGCCGTCGATACTGTTCTTGCTGTTCGCATTTTACCTCCTTAAATCTTACCGAATTATTCAATGTGTAACAGACCGGACTTGACTGATCTCCAGCTCAATCCGACATTTTTTATTTTATATTAAATCGCTATAAACTCAAGGTTCAACTTTAAAAAAGGTTCATGACACCGGTTGTAAAAAAATATCGTAACCGTTCACCGGCAACAGGCATTATGGTGTTTAGATTTAAAACGGGCAGCTGTCTGAACCTTTTCGTGCGCGTTAAACCGGAGACAGCGATCTTCCACCTTCTGCCTTAAAACGCCGTACCCATGGTAAACTCCCACTGGCCGGTACCCTCATCCTTTCTCGGGTCCAGTATATGACCGTATTCCAGACGAATCGGGCCCATGGGGGAATACCACCGGATACCATAACCGACACTTTCTCGCAAATTTCCCAAATCGATGGCCTCGTCATTGTTATAGGCGTTACCCGTATCGAAAAATAAAACGCCCATCAGCCCGGCATCCTTGATCAATGGAAACAAAAGTTCAGCGTTAAACTGAACAAATTTATCACCGCCGATCCGAACGTCATCACCAATACTATTTTTTTCGGTGGGGCTGACATCCCGCCAGCCAAACCCGCGCAGGGAATTCATGCCCCCTAAATAAAACCGTTCATAATCCGGAAGTTTGCCCCCTGAATTTTCTTGTACAAACCCGGTTTTGGCATGCAGAAAGCCGGTTATTTTCCAAAAAAGAGGGACGTAAAATCCGGTCTCCGCCAGGTATTTGGTAAAAGCGATATCCCCGCCAAGGCCGGCATATTCAATGGAAAAACTATGATTCTGGCCTTTGGTCGGGCTGAAAACCTGGTCCCTGGAATCATATTGTAAGGCCGTGGTTATACTGCTGGTGGTATTGAATCCCTCAAGTTCCTTGACTAAATCAGACGCGCCCTCACTGATATTGTTGATATCCGCACGGTCATACCGATAGGATAAATAGACCCGTGTGAAATCATAAACCGGATAACTGAATCTTAAAGCGCCGCCGATACTATGCTTGTCATAATCATCATAATCAATGTCCTGATCATACAGATCAAAGCCCGCAGCCAGAGGGATATCGAAAAGCCAGGGTTCGGTAAAACTTAAAGTATAGCGGGTTGAGGTCCCTCCGAGCTGTGCTTTGAGATTCAAAAACTGTCCCCGCCCGAAAAGGTTGCGCTGGGAAATGGAAAACACCGCAAATAAATTTTCAATACTGCTGTATCCGCCGCCGAAGCTGAACGTGCCGGTGGGTTTTTCGGTCACGTCAATTTTCAGGATCATCCTGTCATCCGCACTACCCATTGGCGTATCCACCTTGATATCTTCAAAATAATCAAGTCGATGCAGATTACGGACACTTCGTTTCAGTCGCCTGCCGCTGAAAAGCCCCTGTTCATATACTTTCAGTTCGCGTCGAATCACCTTGTCCCGTGTCTTAGTATTGCCGCTGATAACGATTTCCTCAAAACGGGCACGCGCCCCTTTGTCGATGGAATAGGTGATATCCACCTGCAGTTTTTCATCGTTCTTTTTGATCTGCGGTGCGACATCGGCGTATGCATATCCAATATCCGAATAAAAATCGGTTACCGCCAGCACATCGTCGCGGATAACGCTTCGATTATAAAATGTTTCCTTATTGATTTTCAAGGTCTTGAGAAGCTGCTCTTCCGACACTACCAGATCGCCGTCAATTTTTACCTGGCCCACCTTGTAACGGGGTCCCTCATCAATTTTTATATCGATATAAATCCAATTTTCTTCAAACCGCACTTCGGGATCGCCAACCCGGGCCTTGATATAACCGCTGTTTTGATAAAAGGCAGCCAGCCGGGCCGCGTCCTGGGTTAAATCCTCACCGTTGAGTTCCCCGGATGATGTGACCCATGAAAAAAAACCTTTTTCCGAGATTTTCATCATTTTTTTTAATTTTTTGTCCGAGTATACGCTGTTGCCTTGGAATTCAATCGATTTAATCCGTACCTTTTCACCCTCTTTTATAATAAAATCAATATCTGCCTGATTATGCTCAAGTTGCTGCACCTTGAATTCCACACCGACATTATGATAATTTTTTTCTTTGTATAATTCCTCTATGCGTTTGATATTGCTGTTTAGTTTAAAAATATTCAAAATCGCACCGGTCTTAAGGGTCAGGTTTTCTGTGATTTCTTCATCATCATAGACCCGGTTGCCTTTGATGCGAATTACCCGGATGGTGGGTTTTTCCTTGACCTTAAAGAAAACAATTTTGCCCCCCGGTACCTGTTCCTCTTCGACCCTTATATCTTCAAAATAGCCCATGGCATAAATGGATTTAAGATCCCGGGCCAAACTCTTGGCAAGATAAATATCGCCGGGCCCTGTCCCGATCTTGCTCTTTATGGCATCGGCCTCTATGCGTTTATTACCGGAGACAACGACCTTTAAAACTTTTTCGCGTTTGAAAATCTTCAACCCCATATCCCGTGCCATATTCTTGACGGTTACCGGCAGAATTTCCATTTTATCGCCCCTGGCGAAAAAAGCATGGGGCGGCTGTTTGTCAAAAGACCTTACCATTTTTGCATCCAGGCTGAATTGGAGGCCGATGCGGGTCAGGCTGCCCCAGATAACATAGTCCGCACCATGTTTAATACCGATGTTCCGCATATTCTCCATGTCAAAGCCGGTTATCCGGTCTGCTGCGGTCTCATCGCCGGTCCCGGACACAATAACAGCGCCCTCTAACTCCAGAAAGGTCCGGATGACTTTTGGAATTTCATCTGCAAGGTTCGAGGATTCATCCTGGGAAAATATTTCAAAAGGCAGGACGATAATCCGCAGTTTACCGATTTCCGCTGCACCGTTATTTGACAAAAAACACAGGGCAGCAATTATCACCAGAAAAATTCTTTGTAGCATATAATCCTCTGTATTTATATTTAAACCAGCCGTCCATCAACTATCGTCATCTGCCGTAACATGCAGGCAGCCAGTTCCATATTATGCGTTACAACGACCAGTGTCATTCCAAGTTCCCGGTTTAATTCCATCAACAATTCGTGGACCTGGTCACTGTTGTGCTTGTCAAGATTACCGGTGGGTTCATCCGCCAGCAGGATGTCGGGTTTAAGTACGATGGCCCTTGCCAGTGCAACACGCTGCTGCTCACCACCCGAAAGCTCTCCCACCCTGTGTGCCAACCGGTCTTTAAGGCCTACCCGTACGAGCATCTCTTCCGCAGCCAGCCTTGCGTTTTCTTTACTTTTCTTATTGATAAGCGCCGGCATCATGGCGTTTTCAAGGGCAGAAAATTCCGCCAGCAGATGATGAAACTGAAAAACAAATCCCACAAATTCGTTTCGAAACTTAGCCAGCTTCGTATCATCCAAAATAAACACATCTTTGCCCTTGAATAAAAGTGTTCCACTGTCAGGCCGATCCAGTGTTCCAAGTATATTCAGCAGGGTTGATTTACCGATTCCCGATGCACCCACTATAGAAAGGGTTTCTCCGGCTCTCAATTCAAGGTCCAGTTTTTTCAGAATATTGATATATGTATCGCTGCTGCTGAAACGCTTACTTATATTAACCGCACTGAGTATCGTATCGGGAGCAGGACCATAGCGTTTTCCACCGGTTTTCAAACCAGCATAATCAGCCATATCGAATCGCCTCAACCGGGTTAATCAGGGCTGCCTGTCGGGCCGGATACAGCGTTGCCATAAAACAGATCATCAGGGCACTGGCGGCAATTATAAAAACATCGGATAGTTCCAGCATTATCGGCAAACTGGTTATGTAATACACATCCTGAGGCAATTTAATAAACCGGTAGTGCTTAAGCAGCCAACAAAGCAATAGTCCCAGTAACGCGCCCAGAATCGTTCCTGTTGCGCCGATAACCATCCCCTTGAAAACAAAAATTCTCTGGATACTTCTATTCGTCGCTCCCATGGCTTTTAAAATGGCAATATCTCTTTTTTTTTGCATAACGGTCATGATCAACGTGCTTGCGATATTAAAAGCCGCCACAAAAACAATCAGCGTCAGGATAATAAACATCATGACCTTTTCCAGTTTCAGGGCGGAAAACAGGTTATGGTTCATTTGCATCCAGTTTCTTGCCAGGCAAGGCGTATCAAGCCGCTTTATTATTTTTTCAGCTACCTGGCCAGCCCTGAAAATATCTTTTGTCCAGACCTCGATCCCGGTTACCACATCTGACATACGCAGAATTTTCTGGGCGCCTTTTAATGACATATAGGCCAGTGAAGCGTCATATTCATACATACCGGATTCGAACAGACCAGCTATCTGAAATCGATGCATGGACGGAATATGTCCCACAGGGGAAATGGTCCCCTTCGGCGATATCAGGTAAACCATGTCTCCTGCCACCAGCCCCAGATTCCCGGCAAGCACCCGACCTAGTACAATACCGGGGACCGAGGCTTTTGAGCCGGCCGGCCGTCCATCCGTTTCAGTCCATTTTTGCAACGATGCCGCTGCCGATTTGATGGGCTCTTCTGCTGTCATACCGGGATCGATTCCTTTGAGGGAGGCCCCGGCCACACCGGATGCCGATCGCAACATGACCTGGGAAGAAATAAAAGGAGCTGCCGATTCAACGCCTTGAATATTTTTTACGATTTCAAGCATTTGACGGTAATCGGCAAAAAAACCTGTTTCGGGGTTTAGAACCACATGGGATTCAACACCGAGGATACGGGACTTAAGATCTGATTCAAATCCGGCCATGACGGCAATGACCACAACCAGGGCCATGACGCCTACCGTAACGCCCGCAATGGAAAGAAGGGTAATCAAAGATAAAAAGGCCTGTTTTTTTCTGGCCCTGAGATATCTTTTTCCTATGAAGAATTCAAATTCCATATAAAAACGCAATAGCCGTTTTGCTCTAAATTACAATGTCCAAAGTTCAAATAAAATCAAATACCAATTCCGGATAAACCGGTGCTGTTGAAAAGGCGTACGCGGCAAATAACAAGTTGCAAGCACCAAATTACGATGGCCTGAAATTAGATGTCATTTATTTTTTGATTATTGTGATTTATTTGTTATTTGTCTTTTTTTTATTAAATTTTGGACTGCTGTCGGTTATTTCCTTCCGGACGGTTTCATATGCGGAAAAAGGATAACTTCCCGAATCGATGCCGAATTTGTAAACAGCATGACCAGTCGGTCGATTCCGATCCCTTCGCCTGCCGTGGGGGGCATACCGTATTCCAGTGCATTGATATAGTCTTCATCCATCTGATGGGCTTCCGAATCACCGGATAGCCTGTCTTCAACCTGCTGCAAAAAACGCTCATACTGATCCTGAGGGTCATTTAATTCGGAAAACCCGTTGGCAATCTCACGACCGGCAATGAAAAGCTCGAATCTGTCGGTGAGATCGGGATTTTTTTCGCTTTTCCTTGAAAGTGGTGAAACCTCAACAGGGTAGCCGGTAATAAATGTCGGCTGTATGAGCTCAGGTTCCACCAGCACATCAAACAGTTTCGTGATGACCTTGCCCAATCGTCTGCTTTTTGAAATCTTGATATCTTTTGATGCAGCAAATTCGAGCAATTTTCCCCTATTGTTCAAAAGACCGGGATCCACACCGCCGATTTTTTCCAACGCATCGGCCATGGTTATCCGTTGCCACTTACAACCCAGATCAATTTCGTACCCCTGATATTCAATGGTAGTGGTGCCTGTCAGTTCCCGGGCGATATCACGAAACAGGGCTTCAGTGAGATCCATCAATTTGCTGTAATCAGCATATGCCTGATAGAATTCAAGCATTGTAAATTCAGGATTGTGCCGGGTAGAAACCCCTTCATTTCTAAAATTTCGGTTGATTTCAAAAACCCTTTCAAATCCACCGACCACAAGCCGTTTTAAATAAAGCTCCGGCGCAATCCTTAAAAACAGGTCGATTCCCAAAGCATTGTGAAAAGTTTTAAACGGCTCGGCTTCAGCCCCTCCTGGAATCGGCTGCAGCATGGGTGTTTCCACTTCCAGGAAATCCCGCGCCAATAAAAAATTACGAATGGACTGAATGATCCGGCTGCGATTTAAAAAAATCGATCGCGTATCAGGATTCATGATAAGGTCGATATAACGCTGGCGATAGCGTTTTTCAGGATCCTTTAAACCATGAAATTTTTCAGGCAACGGCCGGGTCGATTTGCAAACCAGCCTGAATTCACTGACCAGCAGGGTCCATTCGCCGGTCC
>CAZFXX010000006.1:0-30274 GCA_964522985.1 uncultured Desulfobacteraceae bacterium | reverse complement strand
TTGATGGTGAGCCCGAAACTGGCCAGTATTTCAAGTTCCCGGTCCATTGGATTCAGGATAAATATGGCACAGCCTTTTATGCCAAGTGCGGCCACGAGGAGCTGGGCAAAATGGTTGCTCATTACTTCAATATCTTCGGAGTGGGCAATGGATTTGGTTACGGCTTTGAATATCTCAATACCGATTTTTGTTTCCTGATTCATTTTTTTCTCCTTTGGGATCTGCCGTAAAATTTAGATTTAATTTCAGGTTATGGATCATGGCCCGGCCTATCGATCCTTTTCTATGAAATATTTGAAAAAATAGGCTGTTTTGTGAAACAGAATTTATTGATTCCAGCCGCCATAACGTATCTGATATTTGGCAACAGCCCCCATGATAGTGTTCATTTTTAACATGAGATGTTTTGTATCGTCGGACTTGCCTGCATGAAATATCAGGTGACAATGCAGACAATGGTATTTTTGAGTGCGGCAAGGACCTTGTTATGAACGCTGCGGGAGAAGAGCTGACTGATTCTCCCTGGTTTGCGGCTTAAAACAACCATATCGTATCCGCCGTCATATGCGGTTTCGACAATTTGATCCGCATTGGCCTTGTTTTTCTTTTTGAAGACATAGTCAACGCTGTTCTTCCTGAAACCCTTTTGGGTGAGATATTCTTTGGCAGCATTCAGTTCCTTTTCCCTGTCCCTGAGTTCAGCGGTAAGGTAGGTGACGCCACCCATCATTTTCTGGACTTGGGGATTTGCTTTTACATCGACTTCAGGCAGGGGCGTGTAGGTGTGAAACAGGGTAACGGTTACATCCTGACGCCCGGAATAGGACCAGATAACGAAATTAAGGGTTTTTTGATCTTCTCTGGTGAAATGGTAGGGTATCAAAATCTTGTAATCTGCCATAACGCCCTCCTTTCATGGGGTGGGTGTTAAATGTTCAACATATAATTTAAACAAGAAACAGAAATGAAAAACAGAAAGTGGAAAACCGTAAAAATGAAAACCTGTAGTTGGATTTGTGTGTGAAACAGGAGAATTGAATTATAGAATTTTAAGTTCTGAAAGAAGATTATTTTTTTAAATAAGTGTGCATAAACTATAAGGCAATGGATAATTGAATGTCAAGCAGAGAATCTGATTGTCCCGGATTGTTTAATCCTGTATACTTTTCATGTCCTGTCAGATAAAAATTTAACATGTTGGCAGGGCATGAGCGTTATGAGTGTTGGTTTGTTTTCATTTTTTTCATATAAATCGTAAAAAAAAATTATAGCGAGCGAAAGGGTCAGTATCAATGGGGTTTAATTTGAGATTTATTGCCGGGCCAAAAGCGTTTGCAAGGATCAGGGAAAAGGGGCTTGAGAGCGATGATGTAGAGGTCCTTGCCGGGGCTTCGGGCGCCGCCAAATGGCTGGTGCTCAGCCATCTGGATCGGGTGATTTTTTCATCATGGCTGAAAGATCGGCAGAAACCGCTTTTTTTAATCGGAACCTCCATCGGGGCCTGGCGGTTTGCCGCGTTGTCACAGGACCGGCCCGATAAAGCCATTGCGAAGCTTGAGTCAGCCTATATCAACCAGCGCTATCCCAATGATCCGTCACCAGCGGATATCACGGACGAAAGTATGCGGATACTGGATTCTTTTCTGGATGATGCCCGAATCGACCAGGTACTGGCCCATCCTTTTTGCCGACTGAGTCTGCTCGCGGTTCGCTGTCGGAAAATGACAGGGGATAGACGACCCGCAGTGCAGGCCGCCGGACTTGCCCTGGGTGCAATTGCAAATGCCGTAAATCGGAAATTTTTAAAGTTTTTTTTTGAAAGAACCCTGTTTTTCGATCCGAGGGACCCGCCGCCTTTCATATCCATGAATCAGTTCCCCATCTGCCGGGTTAGGCTGGATAAACACAACTTTAAAACCGCCATTCTTGCTTCCGGAGCGATTCCTTTGCTGATGCAGGGCATTACAAATATTTCAGGCGCGCCTGAGGGTATGTACAGGGACGGCGGCATTATCGATTATCATCTGGATCTTCCGTTTTTAAAAGAAAGCAATAAGATCGTCCTGTTTCCACACTTTAAGGACACGGTAATTCCAGGATGGTTTGACAAAAAATTGTTCTGGCGCCGGCCATCTTTGTCCCACATGGACAATGTACTGCTTGTTACCCCTTCCATGGAATTTATCGCACGACTGCCATTCGGCAGAATACCGGACAGAAAAGATTTCACAAGGTTCAGGGGCCGCGATGACCAGCGTATCGACTGCTGGAACCAGGTGGTAGAAATGTGTGAATGTCTCGGCCATGAGTTCATGGAGACAATCGGTTCAGGGAATATTCGGCATCGAGTGGAGTTGATGAAGGGGATGGGTAAATGAATGTCCAATATCAAGTACCCAGTATAACCCCTTAAACCAGCGGTGCCATAAGTTTGGCTGCATCTTCCAGGTGTTTGATATATGACGGTCGGTTGCGCCAGGTTTCAAGATTGAGGCGGGTGGACCGGGCCATGTACTGTTTTTGCTGAAACCGTATTTTTGCTGCTGCAACGGCCCCGTGAAACAAAAGGTTTAGTTCAAAATTCAGAAAAAAAGACCGAATGTCAAAATTACCGGATCCGATCATGCCGAATTCATCATCTACGCTCATTGTTTTGGCGTGAATCAGGCCGGGGCGGTAGAGATACAGGTTTACTCCGGCTTCCAGCAGATTTTCATAATAGGCACGGCCGCAGGCCCCGGCCATGATCTGGTCGCTGCGTTCGGGTAGGACCATATCTACCTGTACACCCCGCAAAACAGCCAGCTTCAGGGCCAGCAGGGAGGGTTCATCGGGTGCCAGGTAGGGGGATGTGAAGATGACGTGGCGCCTGGCCACGTGAATGGCCTCGACAATGACATTTTGAAATCCCTGGTTAGGATACACCGGACCGCTTGGGATTACCTGGGTGACAACATCTCCCGTTACCTGGGGGATCGGGAAAATATCCGGCCCTTGAATCAGCTCATTAGCGGCACTGTACCAGTCCGTCAAAAAGACCTGCTGAAGGTTCAATACTGCGGGCCCGCTGATTCTTACCGATACATCGTCCCATTCAAGGTGTTTATGCCCATAGCTGGCATTGATAATATTATGGGAACCCGTATAGGCGACCCTGCCGTCTATGACCGTTAATTTGCGGTGGTTTCTCAGGTCTATTCGCCGCAGTTTGCTCCGGAAAAATTTGACTGGAAACAATGGATAGACCTGGACGCCGGCCTGTATGAGCTGCAGGGAGAGCCCGGTTTTAAACAGCATTTTGCTGCCGATGGCGTCAGCCAGAAGCCGGGTGTTGATCCCCCGTCCGGCAGCCCGAATCAGGGCATCTGCGACCTTACCACCGGTTTCATCATTTTCAAAGATATAATAGAGCAGATGGACATGGTGCCTGGCCCTGTCAATGTCGGTTACCAGGCAATCCACCAGTTCAACTGTTTCGTTGATGATTCGTATGTCGTTACCGCCCATGACAGGCATTTTACCAACTTTTTCAGTGAGTTCGGCCAGTGGCTGCATGGTTTTATCAATTACCGGATGGAAGATTCCATTGCGTTTCTCCGGCGGCATGAACCGGCTTGAATCAAAGGAGAGCAGGGCATCGACAGCTTTGATTTTTTTGCTGTAATCATCAGCGCGCCGTCGGGTCAGGTGGGATTCCCCCATTATTACGTAGAGGACCATTCCGATCCAGGGATGAAAGAAAATAACGGCCAGCCAGGCCAGTGCGGAAGCAGGCTGGCGCCTGCGGGTGACCGTAAACAGTGCCGCGATGCGAATCAGCCATTCACCGGTAACATAAGCCAAAGACAGAAATACCATCATGGATCGTGTTTTCTCCGTTTACAGGGCGTTATCCGAATTTTTTAAATCCGGCAAATATCCAGTTCAAACACCATCCGATGAGTACCGGACCGATTCCGACATATAGAAAAGGCATCAGGTTTCCCTGCCAGGGCTGAAAATAACCGGCGGCCAGCAAGGGCCAGAGGCACGAGATCACCACTGCAACCCGGCTGGTGCCGGAGAGATTAAAGGGCATTTTGAAGACGAGTGCGCGCGGTCGTCTGAGCCCCTGGTTGCGGGCTGTGATCCTGGGGATAAAAAAAATGGCCAGAAAAAGAATGACTATCAGTAGAATTTCCTGAATACCGGACAAAATACTGTTCTCCTTGCCGTCGTTTAAAGGGTTGCCTGCCGGAATCCCGGGATGCGGCTGCCCCTGTCACATCATATTCTATAAAAAAGTGTAGACCTGTAACTGCAAAATACCTATATTTATATTAAATTAAGGCACTTTTTGCAACCAGATAACCTGTTTATCTCACTTTTTACAGGCTTTTTTTACTCACTGTCCGATGAAATCTACTCGTTGTACTTTTTGCAGTGGCGTGTGTCTGATAAAAAGGCAAAAAATTCGGCAGCAAGAAAGAGCACCATACTTGAAAGCCTTTCCCGGGGCAACCTTTTTGGCATATAATGTGTTTGGGAAAAAAGAAGGCGGTTTAAAACAGCGCCCGGGGTTGGTGTTTTATTGAAACTGATTGACAAATTATGGACGACCATTTATTAATTGAATTGCTTTGAAACGGCGGTTGATAACGAATTGGCTGGGTGCACAAATCGAAAAAGCGATTCGGCATATAAGGGATATAAGACATATGGGGCATGGGCTTTTTTTGCAATCGTTGAAATTTTTTCAAAAATTTGGGTATATCAAAAAGCCGACAGGAAAAGATTAAAATAAGGAGTTGTTATGCCTGAAAAACTGTTTCACAATTTATTTCGCATTGAAATTCCACTGCCTGAAAGTCCACTTAAATATTTGAATTCATATGTTATAAAGGGCATTGATAGAAACCTGGTGGTGGATACCGGATTAAATCGGGATGAGTGTTTAACGGCCATGCATGCCGGTTTGGAGGCCCTTGATGTTGATCTGGACTGTACCGATTTTTTTATAACACATCTGCACGCGGATCATTTTGGCCTGGTTGGACGGCTGGTCAGAGAAACCGGCAAAATCTATTTCAACCGGCCGGATACGGAACTAATTGAGTCCTGGGAGGGTTTTGATCCCATGATCGCGTATGCCGGAGCCAATGGTTTCCCGGAAAATGAGCTGCGGGCGGCCCTGCGCAACCACCCCGGTCATAAATACGGTTCAGACTGGATTCCGGAACTGAATATTATAAACGAAGGTGATAAATTCAGCATCGGAGGGTTTCAATTTGTATGTATCCAGACGCCTGGCCATACCATGGGGCATATGTGCCTGTATGAGCCGGATCGCAAAATTTTGATTGCAGGGGATCATCTCCTGATCGACATTACGCCTAATATTCAGTGCTGGTCAGATGATGAAAATCCGCTCAAAGCTTATCTTGCAAGCCTGGATAAGGTTTATAAACTCGACGTGGAATATGTCCTGGCGGGACATCGCCGACTGTTTTTTGATCATCACAGGCGGATTAATGAATTGAAACAGCACCATGTCATTCGGCTGAAAGAGACTCTGGGTATACTGCAGGAAGGCCCGATGAATGCTTTTGAAGTAGCATCGAAGATGACCTGGGACATCAAGTGTGATTCCTGGGAAGAATTTCCGGTAGCCCAGCGCTGGTTTGCCACCGGTGAAGCCATTTCTCATCTGCGATTTCTTGAAGAAGAGGGTGCTCTCTCCAGGTGGAAGAAGAACCATGTGACGGTCTATGAGCTGGTGAAACATGGCCAGGAAACAAAATAGTCAGTCTTTGTATCCTAACCCGGATAAACCGGAGATAACAAATTACAAGCACCAAATGGCAAATGAATTCCAAATCATAATGTCCAAATCTCAAACAAGATTCAAAGCCATTTGATTAACCCCATATAGTCTTGAATTATTGCACATTTTGATTTCTCCCTGTTTTGGAATTTGTTTTTTGATTATTGTGATTTGATGGTGCCCTACCCGTTGCCCCCGTCTATTTTTCCACCCGGCACACAGAGAGTACCGGGCAGGTGGTACGCCGCAGCACGCGGTCGGTGGTTGAGCCCAGAAAAAGTGTTTCGACCATGTTCAGCCCCCTGACCCCCATCACAATCAGGTCGATTTCGTGCAATATGGCATACTTACTTATCTCTTCAAAGGGTTCACCCGTCAGGCAGGCTGTTTTGACTTTGCACCAGTAATGGGTCTCTTCAGGGACAAGGTTTAAAAGTTTTTGTTTCGAGCTTTCGTTCAGATTTTCCCGCAGTTCTTCGGCCAGCGCATCGGAGGATACGATTTCCGCGTAGTCAACAGGTTTGACGACATGCACCAGGTGAATCCCGGCCTGGAATTCCTGGGCAAGGTTCAGCCCGTATTCAACGGCCCTGTCAGAGTCCGGGGAAAAATCGCATCCCACCATGATATTCTTGAAGTCCAGTCCTTCAATCAGGTCGCTGCCCGTATCTTTAGCAGGTGGAACCACGATGAGCAGGGGGCAGGGAATGGTCCGGATTAAACGCTCGGTGACGGAGCCTAGAAAAAGACGTTTCAGCCCGGACCGGGCATGGGTGGCCACTACGGCCATGTCGATTTTTTTTTCCCCGGCCTGTCTGGAGATGGTATCGGCAACAGGGCCGGTGGTGACAATCAATTCCCAGTTAATGGATTGCTTTTCCATGAGGGCTTCCAGTTTTTCAGTGGCGTATTTCAGCAGGTTGTCTCGCTGTTGCGGCTGAAACACATAGGCGGTGCCATGCACGGAAAAAGAGGGCAGATCAAAAACATGGCAAAGGTAAAGTTTGGCGTTAAACTCCCTGGCTATGGATATGGCGTATGAAACCGCATGACTCGAAAAATCCGACAGGTCTGTGGCGCATAAAATATTGTTTAATTCTACTTTCATGACATTGGTCCTCCTTATGACATTATTGTAGATAGTGTCCATCCAAGGATAGCTTTTTTGCCCAACGCCATCGTTATGCAAACAAAACGAATCCTTGGAAGGTATTCTTAATTAAAATTCAATTGTTGCGCCGGCAGATGCAAAGAAAAATCGGTCACCAAAATAAGATGCCAGTGTAGCAGCCGCATGCATGCCTGTACAGTGTGACACGCCCACCAGTTTAACTGAAAATTCTTCGATTTTATTGATGACCCCTGAGAGCTCTTCTTTTGGCAGAAACATTAAATGGGTCCCTCCAAGTATGGCATGAAGCCGGGTTATCCCCATCTTGTTCCGGACATGATCCAGAATATTGAGAACCCCTGCATGAGAACACCCGAGCAAAAGGATCGGTCCTTTCCCGGTTTCTATCAAAAGGCTCGCATCATCTGCCACAGGATCAGGTATGGTCTTGCCTTGTTGCAGAAGTACGAGGGTGGGGTCATCCGGGGTTTGCCCGGGAATACGTTCGATGCCGCTGAGAAACCAGACCCCGGGAAAAATTTCTTTTGTCTGATTTGTAAATTTGAACCTGGCACCCAGAGATTGAAGCTCCGCCTGAGACAGAGGACAGCCAACATAACGGGGTTTCCCTATCTGTCCCGGCCCGGCTTTCAACGACATGTGTTTAGAAAAAATATCGCCATGAGCCACGATGTCTACCGGGCCGATAGTCTGCAATGCCCATTTGAGGCCGCCGGTATGGTCATAATGTCCATGGCTGATGAAAATGGTATCGGTTTCTTTTAAATCGGAACCCGATGCTTTTAGATTGTTCGGCAGCACAATGCCCTGGCCTGTATCAAATAGAAATTTATTTGGACTGCGTTCGATCAGGGCACTGAAACCATGCTCCGCCAGAAAACCGTTGTGGCTTATGCAGTTGTCACATAAAATGGTAATTTTCATATGGGTTGTTGCCTCCTGGGTTTATTGCAAAGCATTGGGTCTAATACCCCGTTGCTTGCGACGTTAAAATTGGTTAAATCCTTTGTCGATACCCCGTCCGCTTGCGGCGGGGTAGTTCATTTTATTAAACCGACTGAAAAAGCCAGCATGAACTGACCGGTATAGTACAGGGGGAGACCGATCAGGCGGTTTGCAAAAGCATTTTTGATAAATCGTTGACGGGCTACAAAAATATCTGAAATATAAAACAGCAATGCTCCGGAAAAGATCATCGTGCGACTGGAAAAATCAACGGCAGAAGATCCGAGGATCGACAAAGCATTTCCGACCATGAGGCTGATGACCATAATATAAAATAGTACCGGCAGTTTCATGGAATCCAGATTCGGTTTTAGCCATCGATAGACTGGGAGCCCCACGACAGCGGTACAGGTGAGCCCTGCCATGGTCCATAGCGTAAAACCGGCCATATAAAAAAAACAGGCAACATAAAACAGATGCCCGGTTAAAAAAGATACCAGGCCCGTCAAAAACATCCGGTCCTGCCGCAGGGCCAGAAAAACGTCACCGGCCGTGCAGAATATCAGCCCACCCATCATAATCTGAAAATAACGGGTATCTGGATGTGGCTGTACTAATGCTGCAATAATGAAGAGGCCGGAAAGAGTGGTTTTTATCACCAGAATATTTTTTAAATTATTACGCTTTTCATTATAAAGCAGTGCTGAAAGTAATCCTGCTGCGGAAAAAACGATCAACGTATTGAGCATGTATCCCTCTCTTTACAGGAAAGTAGTGCAGCATGTTTCCGGGAATTGGCTACTTTTGAAATTCTAACCACATATTTTTAAAAATTAAGCTTATTATCTCTGGCATGTCAAGGAGAATAGATGTTTTCGTTGACACGAACGGTGTTTTTTAATTATATCAAACTCCTTTGGGGAAAAAAATAGCCGTTAAGGAGATGACAACAGAAAAAAGGAACCATTGATGAGTGAACTTATTAAAGGCGATCCGTGGGTTTGGGTTATGGTGCAGAATGGTCATGCAATGGACCAATTTGTGGGGCTTCACGATAAAAAGACGCAGGCGGACTATATCCCATGTTTTTTGAGAAAGGACGAGGCCCTGCAGTGTTTTATCAATATGCCACGGGAAAGAGGTATGAGATATGAGGCACAGGCGGTCCGGTATACTGAGTTGGCCCTAGATTCTGCGGCTGGCGGGTTTATGATTTATGTGTTAAGCGGTGACGGAAAAATACTGGAGAAAAATGATCCAAAGAATGTTTCCAGCAGTTGACGGTTAGCGCAATTGTTCAGGATTTTTTTGTTCGCCTGAATACGAGGTATTTCCCGGAAACCATGGGACCAACAAAGTATGAAGTACTTTTTATCTCTGATAAGGGATTTTTATGTTATACCTTATCGGGGCTTAGGACTTAGGAGCAGATAGATGAAAGACAAGAGAGGACTTTATTATTACCCGTTTCCTCAGAACAAACGTGTCAGGATGTACGTTGGTCAGCAACAGGGAGAGATCGTTTTTCGAATGTGGAATGAGGATGATACTAAAATGTGGGACGAACATGGATGGGTGGATTACAGGGCGATCAAGCTGGCCTCGAAGATGTATGCCGGCAAGGAGAAAGCGTTTGATCCGGACCAGACCTATGACATAGAGGCGGCAAGGGCCTTGATCCGGGAAAATACCTGACGGGATGCGTGAGATACAGTAGCGATTTTGTCCTTTGAGATCGTTTTTAAAGCTATTTTTTTGGTAGAATAATTTTGCGTTTTTCCGTATCCGGATGCCGGCGGAAAACAATTGCCATGTGCCCGATGATTCCGGCTGTTCCGCAACCGGTTTTGGCCTCGATTTCGGCTATGAACTGTTTTTTATACTCTTTCTCCTTGAATTCGATGAATTTGATTTTGATCAGTTCATGGTCGGAAAGTGCCTGGTTGAGTGAGTCGAGCAGGGTTTGTGTAATCCCTTTTCGACCAATAAAAACGAGCGGTTTTAAGTCATGGGCCAGCCCTCGTAAATATTTTTTTTGATAACTTTTTAAATTTTCCACGATTAATCCTTGATGAATTCGTAAAAGGTTCGATTTAGACGGTTTTGTAAAAATTACAGGCTGTATGCGCTATCCGCGGCCCGTGTGTTCGAGAGCACATATGCCGCCTTTCGCCCAAAGTCAAGAACCGATTGAGTTTGCCAATTTTTGATGAATAATTTTGAACACTGAACCCTGAACTTCACGAACGGTAAGACAGGTTTTAAAATGCTGAAAAACACATTTCTCCATATCCCCGGAATCGGCGCTGAGACCGAAAAAAAGTTCTGGCACAGGGGAATCTACGATTGGTACGGTTTTAATAATACTGATCAAGGCAGAGAACCGACTAAAAAGGAGGCAGTCATCGAGGAATATCTCCTGGCATCAGAACAGCATTTGCATGACGGTGACCCCCGTTTTTTTGCTGAATTGATGCCACCGGGTCTGCATTGGCGGTTTTTTCCGGAATTTAGAGAATCAGCGGTTTTTCTGGATATTGAAACCAGCGGTCTGGATATTTGTTTCGGGGAGATCTCGACCATTGCCATGTATGACGGCCGGTCGATTTTTACCTATGTCAATGGTAAAAACCTGGATGAATTTAAAAATGATATCAAAAAATATAACCTGATTATCAGCTACAACGGCAAGTGCTTTGATGTGCCGTTTATTCAGGACTATATGGGAATTACCCTGGATCATGCCCACATTGACCTGCGTTATGTCCTGGCCGGTCTTGGATTCAAGGGCGGGTTGAAGCGCTGTGAGAAGGCCATGGGTATTGACAGGGGAGATCTGAGTGGGATGGACGGATATTTTGCGGTGCATCTCTGGAACGAATATAAACAGACAAAGGATGCAAAGGCCCTGGAAACGCTGCTGGCCTACAATGTGGAAGACGTTGTAAATCTTGAAATTCTCATGGTGAAGGCCTACAACCAATACTTGGAAAACACACCGTTTCTAAAAACCCGAAGATTATTGCCGCCGGATTTACCTGAAATTCCGTTTGTACCGGATATGCCGACGGTTGAACGAATCAGGAAGAAAACAGAGATGTATAATTTTTTTTGATATAAAAAAAGGGTTCTGAATCCTCGCCATGGCGCTTCGAGATCTGTTTCAGCTCCCAATAGACATTTTTATTACAATATGGCTTTTTTTATACGCTCAATGGCTTTTTCCACATTTCCACGGCTGTTAAAAGCGCTGATGCGTACAAAGCCCTGTCCGCATTTGCCGAAACCGGATCCGGGTGTGCAGACCACACCGGCTTTTTCAAGCAGCAGGTCGAAAAATTCCCACGCGTCTTTGCGTGTATCCATCCAGATATAAGGTGAATTTTCACCCCCCACCAGGTCAAAGCCCAGATCACCGATTTCCCGGCGGATCAGTGCTGCGTTTCTCAGGTAATAATCTATAAGTTCCCTGGTCTGCTTTTGCCCCTCCGGACTATAGACTGCCGCGGCGGCCTTTTGAACAGGATAGGAAGCCCCGTTGAATTTGGTATTGTTGCGGCGACCCCATAGGGCATGAACCGAATGGGCCTGACCATTGCTGTCCCATGCCATACAGTCTTTGGGAACGATTGTGCAGGCACAGCGGGTTCCAGTGAAGCCGGCGGTTTTAGAAAAACTTCGAAATTCAACCGCAACTTCTCGAGCGCCCTCGATTTCAAAAATCGTATGTGGCAGTTCCGGATTCCTGATAAATGATTCATAGGCGGCATCGTATAGAATCAGAGCCTTGTGCTCACTGGCGTAGTCCACCCAGGTTTTTAAAGCTTTTCTGGTGATCGTGGCGCCGGTGGGATTGTTAGGAAAACACAGGTAAATCAGGTCCACCGGTTCCTGGGGCAGTGACGGGACAAATTCGTTTTCCAGTCCACTTTCCATGTACAAAATATTGTCATAGCGGCCGTTGTTCATATTGCCGGTGCGTCCCGCCATGACGTTGGTATCGATGTATACCGGATAAACAGGGTCTGGAACGGCGATCTTGATATCCCTGGCAAACAGCTCCTGGAAATTTCCAGTATCGCATTTGGAGCCGTCGCTAATAAAAATTTCGTCAGCGGAAATATCCGCTCCCCTGTCTTGAAAGTCATTAAGGGCGAGTTCATCCCTTAAAAAAGAGTATCCTTTTTCCGGACCATATCCATGGAATGTATCGTCACGGGACAGGTCATCAACTCCCTGATGAAAAGCCTCTATACATGCCCGGGGCAGGGAACGGGTAACATCTCCGATACCCAGCTTGATGATTTGCGTATCAGGATTGGCATCTTGAAATGCGCTTACCCGACGGGCAATTTTTGTAAATAAATAAGTTGCCTGGAGTTTCAGATAATTTTCGTTTATTCGGATCATGATCAGCCTATTTGCTTTTTTGAATATGGTTACAATCAAGCGTTTATTTGTTTAAGATATCAATGATATTTCTTACAGGAGCATCTTGATTAGTTGAGATTTAATGAAATATCAATAAGGGCTTTTTCCGGGGCCGGGGCTGTTTTTCAGGCTATAGATAGATATGCCGGTGTCAATTTTTTCAATATAGCGTCAACCGGCAGGTTGGAGAAACCGCGGTCTGAGTACAGATAAAATACTTAAGGCGGTTTAGAATTTTTTTGTAGGGCATTCCATGCAGGCAACATACAACAACGGATAGTTGAAAAGTTGCCTGACTCAAGACTGAGTCAGCCTTTTTCCTCTGAATAAATCTGTTTAATATGATTTGCCCGGTTTTCGATAAATGATAATTTGTCATTACATATATCGATGAATCAAGTTGGGCACCGGATCTGATGGGCCGGTATGACTACAGGCAGGTGATATTCAAAAGTTGTACAGGGTAATTATTTGTCACCGTTGATTTTGTCCCGTAATTTTCCGGAACATTTAAAGGTGACGACCTTGCGCGGATCAAGCATCATATCATCCCCGGTTGCCGGATTCCGGCCACGGCGTTTTTGTTTTTCACGGACACAGAATTTGCCAAACCCGCTTACCAGTACATCGTCCCCTGCTTCAAGGTTGTGTTTGATAATTTCCAGAAGCGTTTCGACCGTATCGGTTGACTGGTTTTTTGTAAATCCGATCTGATTTTGAATACCATCGATAATTTGAGCTTTTGTAAGAGTCATAAATGCGGTACTCCTCATAAAAATATTGGGTTGTAAACAGGTTTAAAATAATCAATAAAATCAGAATTTACTTATATATTTGGTAATTGTCAAGAAATTATAGACGTTACATAAAATATTTGCAATTTTTTTTGTTTTTCAATGCCCTGACTCAAACGGTTTGCAACCTATGGCGTATTTACATAGGAATCATGAACGCAGCATTTATTGGGTGATAAGGAACAGCCGGCCTGTCAGATCTGTTGACTGCCGGGTTAAGATGGGCTATATCGCTTTTTTTCCGCCTTGAACCCTTTTTTATATGTCGCCAAGACCATCATTGTCGGTTCAATGCTGTAGCATCCTTATGTTTTGGCTGGTCCGGAGCATCTGTAAAGGGGTTGATCGCCGTACGGTTGATTGATTTGGCCGCGGTTGTGCCGATTATGGAGGAGCTGTTTCGACGATCCTTTTTGATGCGCTACCTTAGTCTGATTTTTGATCAGTGCCCATGGGGGCCTTTTACCTGGTCCGCAAAGAAACCGGTAAATGAGCATCGCGTCCCGCCCTGCAGTCATTGAAATTTAAGAATTCTTGAAATTTGAAGTAAACAGTCAGACGCTTATCCTGACTATTTTTAATGGAATTTTTTCAGCTATTTAATAAAAATATTCATCACGATGCAGAATTGATGCATTGTTTTCGAAAACTCAAGCATATAAAGATTGATAAAAATCAATCCATTTGTTATCCAATTCTCAAATTCTTTTTTTTTAAAACAAATATCGGGTCAAATCACTGCCCGTGAAATTTTATTAATTAGATGTATATGGAGGAACCCTGATATGAATAAAGTACCACCGGAAGAGGCCTATTCATTTGATGATGTTCTGCTGGTTCCGGGTTATTCTGATGTGCTGCCCAAGGATGTGGATGTAAGTACTCGTCTGACAAAGAATATTGCATTAAACATCCCCATTGTCAGTGCGGCAATGGACACTGTAACAGAAGCGGCCACATCCATCAGCATGGCCAGGGAGGGCGGTATCGGGTTTATTCACCGCAACATGAGTATTGACAGACAGGTCAGGGAAGTTGACCAGGTGAAAAAATCTGAGAGCGGAATGATTGTAGACCCGGTTACCATTGGTCCGGATCGTGAAGTTAGCGAAGTCTTGGCATTGATGAAACGATATCGCATATCCGGCGTTCCGGTGGTCAACGGCGATCAACTGGTGGGTATTGTTACCAACCGTGATTTGCGTTTTGAAACCCAAATGAATCGAAAGATTTCCGAGGTCATGACAGGGGAAAATTTGGTGACGGTAAATGAAGGAATTTCACTTGCCCATTCCAAAAAGCTGCTGCACAAATATCGGATCGAAAAGCTTCTGGTGGTCGACAAAAATGGGCGGCTTACCGGGCTGATTACAATCAAGGATATCGAAAAAATCAGGAAATATCCTAATGCCTGCAAGGACAGCCTTGGCCGGCTCAGGGTCGGTGCCGCCATAGGAGTGGGTGATGACATGATGGAAAGGGCTGATAGTCTGCTCAAGGCCGGGGCCGATGTTATGCTTATCGATACCTCCCATGGTCATTCAAAAAATGTAATAGATGCTGTGAGACAGTTAAAAAAGACGTTTAAGGAGATTGAACTGATCGCCGGCAACGTGGGCACTGCCAGGGCAGCCGAAGATTTGATCGAATCCGGTGTCGATGCATTTAAAATCGGGATCGGTCCGGGATCTATCTGTACGACCCGAATCGTGGCCGGAATCGGCATTCCACAGATGACCGCCGTTATGAACTGCAGATCCGTATCTGCAAAAACAGGTGTTCCCATGATCGCAGACGGCGGCATCAAATATTCCGGGGATATTACCAAGGCTATCGGAGCCGGTGCACATTCGGTAATGATCGGAGGCCTTTTTGCGGGTACCGATGAAAGCCCGGGGGAGTCGATTCTTTTCCAGGGCCGCACCTATAAAGTATACCGGGGTATGGGATCCATAGAAGCCATGAAAAAAGGCAGCCGGGACCGCTATTATCAAGGCGATAAACCTGAAGACGACAAGCTGGTTCCCGAGGGGATCGTCGGCCGGGTCCCTTATATTGGTTCTCTGTCATCCAACCTCATGCAACTGATTGGCGGGCTGAAAGCCGGTATGGGTTATGTGGGCAGCCGGAATCTTGACGAGCTTAGAGAAAAAGCCCGTTTTGTTAAAATCAGTGCGGCCGGTCTCCGGGAAAGTCATGTGCATGACGTAATCATCACCAAGGAAGCCCCCAATTACAGGCTTGAATAACCATGTCGGATACGCAGTCAGATACACCGTTTGTCCATCTTCACGTTCATACACAGTACAGTCTTTTAGATGGTGCCATTCGGCTTGATCCGCTTTTTAAACGGGTGAGCGAATTTGGTATGGATTCCGTGGCCATAACGGATCATGGCACCATGTTCGGGGTCCTGGAATTTCATGAAAAAGCCAGAAAGGCAGGTATCAACCCGATTATCGGCTGTGAATGCTATGTGGCGCCGCGGACCATTGGAGACCGCAGTGCCCAGGACAACAAGGGCCTGTCCCACCTTTTGCTGCTGGCCAAAAACCAGGAGGGCTATCGCAACCTGTGCAAACTGGCTACCATTGCCCAGCTCAAAGGATTTTACTATAAACCCAGAGTGGACAAGCAACTGCTTCAGGCCTACAGCAAAGGGTTGATCGCCTGTTCGGCCTGTCTGCATGGTGAAATACCCATGCATATCAAAAACGGCCGTATCCGTGAAGCCGATGAATCTGCCTGCTGGTTTGTGAAAACCTATGGCGAAGGAAATTTTTTTCTGGAAGTCCAGAACAACGGCATCGAGATTCAGGAAACGGTTAACCAGGCCCTGCTGGATATGAGCCTGCGGTTGAGCATCCCCCTGGTGGCCAGCAACGACTGCCATTATCTGGAAAAGGAAGATGCCAAGGCCCATGATGTGCTTCTCTGCATTCAGACAGGCAAAACGATTCATGATGCCGACCGGTTCAAGTTTCGCACCGACCAGCTTTATTTTAAATCTCCGCGGGAGATGTACGATTATTTCGGCGATTATCCCGGGGCCCTTGAAAATACGGTCAAAATTGCCCGGCAATGCAGTTATGAATTCGATTTTTCCTATCATTTCCCAAAGTTTACAGGTGGTGAAGGTAACAGCGAACTGGATGCGGATGCCCTCTTCGACCAAAAGGTCAGACAGGGTTATGCCCTGCGCATGAAGCAGGTCAACTCGAGGAATCCCGATATTGATACAACGGTCTATGACAAACGGCTGGAATATGAGATCGGTGTTATCGTCAAAATGGGATTTACCGGTTATTTTTTGATTGTGGCTGATTTTATTCAATATGCCAAGCAAAACAACGTGCCTGTCGGACCTGGCCGAGGATCGGCTGCCGGCAGTATCGTGGCCTATTCCATGGGAATCACCGAGCTGGACCCCATTGAGCACGGCCTTATCTTTGAAAGATTTTTAAACCCGGCCCGTATCAGTATGCCGGATATTGATGTGGATTTCTGTATTAATGGCCGGGAAAAAGTATTCAAATATGTGGTGGAGCGCTATGGCGGCGGCGATTATGTGGCTCAGATTATTACCTATGGGAAACTCAAGACCCGGGCCGTTATTCGCGATGTGGGCCGGGCCCTGGATATCCCCTTGAAGGATGTGGACGGTATCGCCAAGATGGTGCCGGATGTGCTTAATATCAGTCTTGCTGATGCCATTAAAACCGAGCCCAGATTTTCGGAGATGGCCCGACAGCGGCCAGAGGTCAATGAATTGCTGAAAATATGCCGTGTCTTGGAAGGCCTGCCGCGACATGCCTCGACCCATGCGGCCGGCGTTGTGATCGGCGACAAGCCCCTGGTGGAGTACCTCCCCCTGTATAAAGGCAAAAAAGGCGAGGTCGTGACCCAGTTCGACATGAAGCATGTGGAGATGAGCGGACTGGTAAAATTTGATTTTCTGGGGCTTCGCAATCTCACGGTGATCGAAGACGCGCTGCAGTTGATGCGCAAGCAGGGAAAAGAACCGCCAGATCTTAAAAATCTGGATTTTGGCGACCAGGGCACCTACCGCCTGCTGGCTGACGGCGATACCACCGGTGTTTTTCAGTTGGAAAGCTCGGGGATGAAGGAACTGCTCGTGCGTCTCAAACCTGAACGGTTTGATGATATTACCGCTCTGGTGGCCCTGTACAGGCCTGGTCCCCTGGACAGCGGCATGGTGACTGATTATGTGGAACGAAAACACGGTCGCGAACCTGTGGAATATCTTTTACCGCAACTTGAACCGATTCTAAAAGAAACCTATGGCGTTATTTTGTACCAGGAACAGGTGATGAAAATCGCGGGGGTCCTGGCCAATTATTCCATGGCCGATGCTGACGGACTGCGCAAGGCCATGGGGAAAAAGATCGTGGCCATGATGGCCAAGCACCGTGAGCTTTTCATGAAAGGCGCCGCGGACAACAACCTCCCCAAAGACAAGGCCGAGGGTATATTCGACCTGATGGAAAAATTCGGGGGGTATGGTTTTAATAAGTCCCATAGTGCAGCCTATGCACTGATCGCCTTTCAGACGGCCTATCTAAAAGCCCATTTTCCTGTTGAATTCATGGCAGCCCTCTTAACCAGCGAAATGCACTCTTCTGACGGTGTGGTCAAATATATTGCCGAATGTCGAAGCCATGATATCAAGGTCTTTCCGCCGGACATTAATGAGGGCGGAAAGGCATTCAGCGTGTCCGGCAACAAAATACGATTTGGGCTGGTGGCTGTCAAAAATGTGGGGGAAGGGGCCATCGAAGCCATCCGTGACGAGCGAAGAGCCAATGGTAAATTTACTTCATTGTTTGAATTTTGCGAGCGGGTGGACCTGCGCAAGGTCAACAAACGGGTCGTGGAAAGTCTGATCAAATGTGGGGCATTTGACTCTACAGGTGCCCTGCGTGCCCGAATGATGGCTTCGGTGGAAGACGCCCTGGAATATGGTCAGCGCATTCAGAAAGAAAAAAACGACCCCCAGATGGGATTATTTGACATGGGCGGTCCACAACTTAAACTCAATGTTCCGGTGATGCCGGAAATCGAAGAGTGGGATGAAAAAGAGCTTTTGATACAGGAAAAGGAGATCTTGGGATTTTACGTTAGCGGTCACCCGCTGGAGCGATACGCCGGTCTGCTTGAAAAATTTTCAAACGTGAATGCCGTTTCCATCCAGGAAAGAGAGGATAAGCAGACGGTGCGGATCGGCGGTGTTGTCAGCAGCACACGGCGGATGATTACAAAAAAGGGTGACCCCATGGCATTTGTTCAGATTGAAGATCTGCACGGCGTGGTGGAGGTGGTCGTTTTTCCGGAGGTTTTTGCCGCCTGCGAATCGCTGTTGGTTGATGATAAGCCGATTTTTGTTCAGGGCGAACTTCAGAAAGATGAAAAATCGGCTAAAATTCTTGCGGAAACTGTTATCCGAATGAACCAGGCCGAGGAAACCTGGACGGCTAGTGTTCATTTTATGCTGGATCTTAATCGTACCCGGCGTATAGATTTACTGGATCTCCGCAGGATCCTGGAAAAGCATATCGGTTCCTGCAGGGCTTACATTCATCTGCAGCGGCCCGGCGTTAATGAAACAATCGTGGCCGTGACGGAAAATATAAAAGTCAAGGCAGGAGAACCGCTAACCCGGGTAGTTCACCAG
The DNA here is from genome assembly GCA_964522985.1 of uncultured Desulfobacteraceae bacterium. Taxonomy (GTDB): domain Bacteria; phylum Desulfobacterota; class Desulfobacteria; order Desulfobacterales; family 4572-123; genus 4572-123. Next base: position 11,477 of record CAZFXX010000006.1, on the reverse strand, counting down.
ATGCTGGGGTATAAGGCTGTTGAAACCAGATGCAGCAGGGCAATACCTAAAGAGACCGTTAAAAAATATCGTCCCTATAATGGTAAGGGTCGGAAAAGGTGAAGGTTAAATGAAAGTACCCCTGCTTGATCTTAAAGCACAGTATGAAACGATAAAAGAAGAAGTCCTGAATGTGACCGAAGAGATATACGAGAGTCAGTATTTTATCTTGGGACCCCATGTACAGGCACTGGAAGAGCAGATTGCTCAATACTGCAGGACCGCACATGCAGTGGGTGTGTCCTCGGGATCGGATGCGTTGTTGCTTTCCCTGATGGCAGCGGGTATCAAACCGGGGGACCGGGTGATGACCACTACCTATACTTTTTTTGCAACGGCCGGGTGCATTGCGCGTATGGGCGCCATACCCGTATTTGTGGATATTGATGCGGACACATATAATATCAATTCCGCTCACATGGCCGATGTAATCGAAAAAATGTCCAAAAAGGAACGATCCTTGGTAAAAGCCGTGATCCCGGTCCATCTGTATGGCCAGTGCGCCGACATGGCGCCTATTCTGGAGATCGCCGCAGAACACAAGTTAATTGTGATCGAGGATGCGGCCCAGGCCATCGGATCGGAATATAAAGATCGACGGGCCGGATCCATGGGGCTGTGCGGTTGTTTCAGTTTTTTTCCTTCCAAAAATCTGGGTGCTTTTGGCGACGGCGGCATCATCACTACCGATTCTGATGAATTTTATGAGAAACTCAAAATATTGCGTGGCCACGGCAGTCATCCAAAATATTATCACAAACTGGTCGGAGGAAATTTTCGACTGGACGCACTGCAGGCGGCCATCGTATCCATTAAGCTCAAGTATCTTGACCGCTGGACACAGAAACGTCAGGAAAATGCAAACAGATATCGCAGGCTTTTCACCAAGGAGGGGCTGGCTGATTTTGCACGGCTTCCGCCTGAGATTCAGGACCGGCATATATACAATCAGTTTGTTGTTCTGCTGCCCGGGCAAAGAGATACATTGCGTGGTTTTCTGGATGAAGCTAATATCGGTACTGAAGTATATTATCCCGTACCCATGCATCTCCAGGAATGTTTTGCTTTCCTGAATTGCAAAAGAGGAGATTTCCCCGTAGCTGAAAATGCTGCCTTAAATTCTTTGGCTCTGCCGATTTACCCGGAGCTGACCGATGCACAACAAGCGTACGTGGTTGAAAAGATAAAGGGGTTTATCGTTTCTAATTTCTAATTTCCAGTACCCAATTTACGCCGTCCTTTTTCGGCATACTTTTTAAACGCCGCCATGGCTTCGGCATACAGAAGATTCCCCTGATCCTTGTACCGGGGTGAAAAATGAAAGGGTGTTAACTGTTTTACACCGGCCTGACCGGCAAGGGTGCCGGCCTGAGCCGCTGTGAGATGATGTTTTTTGCCGGCTGTATCCCGGTGTTTTTCAAGAAAGGCCGCCTCGATGAAAAGGTGGTCTGAATTTTTGATAAGTGACGTGATTTTTTCAGCATTCGATTCACTGTAGATCACGTCTGCAATATAGCTGATCTTTTGGCCGGGTGTAATCAGCGCGATCTGCCGGGCCAGTTCCTCTATAATAAATTTTTCGGTTATATTATCCTTTCCGCAAGTTACTTCAAATTTTGAACCAGGATCATGATGATCATAAAGGGCCTGCTTGAATTGTTTGAGCCAGGGGCCGATTTCCAGTCCCAGGGGCGCCAGCCGTTCCTTGATGATGTTGATATGAAATCGTTCGCTGATTGAAAAACCCAGGCAGGGAAGATTGTGGTCCAGAATTACGGTGGAAACTGTTAATGACGGTTCTTCAAGCAGTTTTCCGTTGAAAGATAGTTTTTCGGGTGCATGGATGGGCAGAAATTTGTTGTGGCAAAAATAACTGTTAACCAGAAGATGGTCCGGATGGACTTCGGTTGCATGGATGCCGAAACAATATTTGAAATTATCCACCAGATTCCAGGTATAGCCGGCGAGTTTGCCCTCAATATTTTTCAAAAACCCGCTCGGGCCATATAGGTGAAGCGCTTTGTCCCGTCCTAAAAATAGACGCAGCATGTGGTCAAAGCCGATGAAATGGTCCATATGTGTATGGGTGATGAAAACATGGCTTATTTTGAGAATGTCGCGTGGCGAAAGGGAGCTGATATCACCCAGATCAAACATTAATGCACGGTGTTCAAAAAATAGGGGAATAAAAAGCCCGGGATCGTCAAAAGGGCCGTTGACAAGCTTTGGGTGTAAAAAAGAGCGCATTATGCAGGTAAAAATTTTGTGACCTGGAAGTTGATGCAGTTATAAATATCTTCATCACTGCCGAATATATCAATAATGTCCCTGTGATTGATAAGCTGTTCGATAACAAAGGCGGTAAGATAAAGACTGACCGTGTGCGGATGGGGTACCAGGTGGCGGAAGGGGGCCATCTGGTAATCCACATCAAAGTCATCTGCATGTGACAATTTGTCGAGACATTTGCTGATCTGTTCTTCAAGACCGTTTTTATTGTCCGTTTCCACGAGTTCATTTTCCACAAGTTTCATGGCAATGGCGTTGGAAAGAGGCCCGATAAAATCCCGTATTGCGTTAATCGCCTTCCGTCGGGCATATGCCTTGTATGACTCTATTTTGGAAAGAATTTTTGCTTCTCGTGAACTTGGGCGAAATATTTTTGCCATGGCGCGATACCTCTTTTGTTTAAAATATACCAAAAATATTTTTCGAAGGCATAATAATGATAACGACACTGGATTGCAAGGAAAATTTAAGCGTTAAATATCGGCCCCCTTTATGTTACCCCATCTCTTCAATGACGAGCTGTATGGATCGGCTTTTATTCCATCGATTCCAGCGCAAGTGGAACATAATTTTTTCAAACCCCGATGCATTGACCTGATCGGCATTCATGTTAAAGACAATGGCTGAAAGAGCGCTGCCCGATTTGTCAGACGTCTGCATAAGACGCATGCGGCAATGATGCTGCCCCACAGTGGATAAAGAAAGGATTTTAATATTTTCGGCAATAAAAAGCGGTTCGTGGTTTCCTTCACCAAAAGGCATTAAAGATTCGAGTTCGTTTACCAGTGCATCGTTAACAGCGTTGAAATTTATAAGGGCATCGGCCGTGATTTGCGGTATGAGGTCATCAAACCCGGTTTGTTTTTTTACCGCTCGAATCAGCGCATCAAAAAAAATATCGATCTTGGCAGGGTCAATCTGCAGGCCGGCTGCCATGGAATGGCCGCCGTAATTTTCAAGATAACCTTTGCAGCTTTGCAGCCCCTTATAAAGGTTAAACCCGGGGATACTGCGGCCGGAACCTTTGCCCATGCCCGACCGGGTTGATATCAATACAACCGGTTTAAAATATTTTCTTGCCAGCCGGGAGGCCACTATTCCAAGTATGCCTTCGTGCCATTGGGAACTGGAAAAAACAAGTGCTTTTTTATCGAGCAGACCAGGAGAATCTTCGATCAGGCTGCAAATTTGTTGAAAAATATCTCTTTCAATAATTTGTCGCCTGGAGTTCAGGTCATCAAGCAATTCAGCGGTTTTGCAGGCAGTGCGATGTTCTGTGGCGGTGAGCAGTTTAAACGCGGTCAGCGCATGCTGGATTCTTCCTGCAGCATTAAGTCGCGGGCCGAGACGGAATGCAACATCTTCACTGGTGATAAAGCCGGCTTTGGTTTTGCTGATTCGAAGTAATGCCTGAAGACCGGGTCTGGGACTGTTGTTGATAATAGATAGCCCTGTCTTTGTAAATATCCGGTTCTCATCAATCAGCGGAACCATGTCGGCGATGGTACCCAGGGCGACCAGATCGCAGTAATTTTTCAGATTGATTCGGGGCCGTTCCGGTTTGAAATTAATTTCGCGCAGGTATTTACGCAGGCAAATTAAGAGATAAAAAGCCACGCCGACGCCGGCCAAGTGTTCAAACCCGGCCGTACAGTTCCAGCGTTTGGGATTAACAACGGCAACGGCGGGCGGAATGGGATCTAAGATTTCATGGTGATCTGTAATGACGACGTCGATACCTGCTTTGCCTGCTGCCAGGACGGCATCGTGGCCGGTGGACCCGCAGTCCACCGTGATAATAAGACTGATTCCGGCAGGCCGTGCCACATTTTCAATATGAGCGGTTTGCAGGCCGTAACCCTCTTTGATTCGATGGGGTATATAACAGTCAACATCGGCACCGCAGGCCTTTAGAAATTCATGGACGATGGCGCAGGCGGTGATGCCGTCAACATCATAATCACCAAAAATAAGGATTTTTTCATTGTTGATGATGGCTGAACAGATGCGGCAAACCGCCTTGTCCATATCAAGGATCGTAAACGGCGCCCGAATGTTTTTCAGGCCTGCATTTATAAAAGGACGGGCCATTTCGGCTGAAACAATGCCGCGGTTGAGCAACACAGCGGCGGTAATCGGAAGGCAGTTCAGAGCAGATGCCAAATTATTAACCAGATGTGAATCAGGCTGCAGGATGTCCCAGTGTCTTTTCATAAATAGAAACGATTACTTTATTATTCCGGCTAAGGCAATCGAAATTACCTGCAATCAATCGAATTAGGTGTAATTGAAAACAATTATTTTTTATTGAAAAAAAATGCTTTATGGTGGTATTTTATGATTATATTAAATAAATCTAAACGTATCAGACCCTTTTGGGTCTGAAAAAGGATATGCAGCAGATCAACAGACTATGGAAACGATTAAGAGATATCTTCGTGTGGACCGCTGTGATATAAGTTTTATTAAATTTATTATCGAAGCCTATGAAGGTCTTGCGGTGATGACTACCATTGACCGGGACAGGGGCGTTGTGGAACTGAATATTGCACCGGGATGCGAAAACGAGGTCGGCCTGATTTTGCAGGATTTGAAAAAAACACTGATGATTGAGCCTGTGAATTTTTTATATGAAAGTAGTGAGATATGATTTTTTCCCGAAAGGGTATGGGATTATTGGAAGAGAATCGATGCAAACCAAATATCTTTATATCAATACCATCGGATGCCAGATGAATGTGTATGACTCCGAGAAAATTGCCGTTGTTTTGCGCCCCCTGGGGTATGAACTGACCCGGAACGTCGATGCCGCGGATTTAATTATTGTCAATACCTGTGCAATCAGGGCCAAGGCTGAACAGAAGGCTTTCAGTTTTCTCGGGCGCATGGCCAAAATGAAAAGAAAACGCCCCAATCTGATCATCGGCATGGGTGGATGTGTGGCCCAGCAGGAGGGATGGAAAATAGTAGAACGCATGCCTTCTGTAGATTTTGTTTTTGGCACGCATGTGATCGACCGCCTGCCGGATATGGTAGCACGGATTGAACAAAAAAGATGCCACCTTGTGGATGTGAAAATGTCTCCGGGGATCGATGAATATGATTCAATAGCCGATACCGGTGCAAATAGAGATGTCTGCCGATTTATCACCATAATGCAGGGATGTGACAATTATTGTACCTATTGTGTTGTGCCGTATGTGCGCGGCCGGGAGACCAGCCGCAAGCCGGAATTTATTCTTTCAGAGATACGGGGACTGATTGATACGGGCGTAAAAGAAGTGACCCTGCTGGGCCAGAATGTAAACAGTTATGGCCAAAAAGAAGGATTGTGCTCATTTGCAGAACTCCTTGAAAAGGTGAATGTTCTTGAAGGCCTGGAACGTATACGGTTTACAACCTCTCATCCCAAGGACCTATCAATGGACCTGATGCTTGCCTTTCAGGATCTGAACAAATTGTGTCGCCATATTCATCTCCCGGTCCAGTCCGGGGCCAACACCGTCTTAAAACGCATGAACCGCAAATATACACGGGAATCCTATCTGGAAAAAATTGAGAAACTGCGGCAGGTTTGTCCCACCATCGCGATTTCATCCGATTTTATTGCAGGTTTTCCCGGAGAAACCGAAACCGAATTTTTAGAAACCCTGGATTTGATTAAGACCGTCGAGTATGACAGTTTGTTTGCATTTGTTTATTCCGATCGTCCGAATGCGCCGGCAGCGCATTTCGGCGATAAAATTTCCGAGGCGGAGAAAAAGGCCCGGTTGCAGGTACTGCTGACTGTGCAGGAGCAGTTGACACTCAAAAAAAACCAATCGATGGTAGGTTCTAACCAGGTTGTTCTTGTGGAAGGGTTGAGTCGAAAACAGCCCGGTCGCTTAAAACCCGATACCCAACCCATCATCCAGTGGAGCGGCCGCACCGAGGGCAATAAAATCGTTAATTTCAACTGGACAGAGGACCGGGAAATAGCTGCCCCGGATATTAAAACCGGGCAACTGGTTGATGTAAGAATTAAAAGGGCTTTATCTCATTCCCTGTTGGGAGAATTGATAGAGACCCAAACGGCAACAGCTGGTTTGAAGGGAGACAAAAGTTATGCTGCATAAGGTTAGTATTGCCGGCCTGACGATTGATCCGACATCCAACACGCCTATCGTTGTTTTAAAATCCGATGAAGATGATCAGACGGTCCCTATCTGGATCGGACTGCTGGAGGCCACCTCAATTGCCGCTGTCCTTCAGGATATAAAATTTGATCGGCCCATGACCCATGATCTTTTTAAAAATTTTATCACGCAGCAGGATATGTCGGTATCAGGGGTTGAGATCGTTGATATCCAGAACAATACATTTTATGCCCGGATAAATTTTATTTGTCGTGACGGAAATTTCAGCATGGATGCCAGACCTTCCGATGCCATTGCGCTGGCACTGCGGTTTAAGGCACCCATATATGTGGAAGACAAGGTTTTGGTACAGTCCATGCCGGGTAAGGGACAGACAGAAGTTCTCGACAATAGCGAGGAAGGAAAAAAGTGGGCCGAATATCTTGAAAAACTGTCTCCGGATAAATTCGGGAAGGTGTGATTTTTTGGATATAAAAAACACGAATTTCAGGATTCAGATCCTATGCTTTATCAAAGATTTCGCTTTGATAAAGGGGTCCCTTCGGGACAGTGATATTAATAATGAAATTCAAATGGCCGCTTGAACATCGACAAAAAATTATCGACAAAACTTTGTCGATGTTGTGTTGTTAAGCGCCTAATGCGAAAATTGTCCATTTTCGTAAATAACTTTGGTTTTGCCGGTTTTCAGGTGAGCTGTAACCGTTTTTTTCTGGGTGTTCACCAGGTCCCAGTGCAGGACTGAATCGTTAAACCCAAGGGCTTTTTTGCGCGCTTGGGTCAGGTCGGCAGGATTGCCGGAATAGGTGTCGGAGTAGGAGGCGCCTATGGCTATATGGCAGTTCCCGTTTTTCCCGCCGTGGTTTTCATCAAACAGGGTGCTGGCCATAAAAGTGTCGATTTTGGAAAAACGTCTGTCGGTAAGGGAAAATTCTCCAACGCGGCCGGCGCCCCTGTCTATGGCAATCTGGGTTTTTAGAAAATTCTGGCCGTCCTCAGCGTAAAAATTAATTATTCTGCCTTTTTTGAATTCCAGTCTTACGCCTTTGATATAATTCCCGCTGCGAAATGATGGCTGGTCGGCAAAATATGTACCGCGGGTACCGTGCCAGTCCGGTGAAACAAAAATTTCAAAACTTGGGATATTGTGTCCTGACAGGCCGATCCATTGACGTTCCGGTCCAGGTGTGATTTCAAGGTCAACGTCTTTTGACTGAATATGGTAATAGTTTACATCCATGCTGTTGAGCCATTTTTTGATGTGTGATGCATTGCGGAAAATATTCCGCCATTGGGCCAGCGGTTCTTTACGGTTCAAAAAGCAGGCCTTGACAATTTGACGGGTATAGTCTGTCATGGATAACCCGGCATGGCGTGCCAGTTCGCTTGTGGGCAACATACACAGCGTCCAGCTGAAGTCTCCCTGCTCCTCGCGTTTGCTGAGTATGTCGCGCAGGTATTTACGGGCCAGGGCCGCGCTGCTGATTCTTGCAGGGTCGATATCACCAAGATGGGTGATGGATTCGGGGGCGTGCAGGAAAATGCTGCCGTTCAGAGCATTGTAGAGTTCCGCGTCCCCGGGAATATGAAAGGTCAGCTGGTGCTTATTTGAGAGTTTAAAGAAATCATGTTCCAGGGTTGTGGTCAGGCCGGCGCGCGGAATTGGACAGAGCCCCATGCCAAGAAGCCTGGCGTGGAGAATCTCGGCCAATCGGGTGGCCGGTGGATCATAACGAATCAGAACCACGTCGTTTTTTTTAAATTTTTGGTGCCGGCCCTTTTTCAGTGCCCAGATCAGAACCTCCGCATATCTTTCCAAATGCTTTTCAGTCAGCATATGAATTCCTTTTTAATGATTGTTATCTTTTAGAAAAAGTCGATGGTATTCCGGTTTCGTCAGATGTTTTTTCAGCAGGTCTGAAACAAGGAGAAATATTTCTTCAAGCTCCGGATCGCTCAGTCTGGGAATCAAATGTCGCATCAGGGTATCGTCGGAAACTTTTTGCAGGTAATATAAAACAGTTTTTTCATCGGTTTGACGGTTAAGACCGAAACCCACAAACCCCTGATGGGCTTCTACAAATTCATGGGTGTGAACAGGACGGATCGTTTTTTGGGAAGTTATTTTAAAAATGTGAAGTTATTTTTTGCGCGAGCCCTAAGCTCATTTTTTAATATATTTTTAGTATTATAAAGATTCTGAAATTTCGTCAAGAAAGCGGCTCGGCTGGTTATATTGTCCTTTTCTGAAGTCTGCGGAACTTAAAAACAGATACTGCTCGGCCCGGGTCACGGCCACATACATGAGACGGCGCTCCTCCTCCAGTCCTGTGGGCGTATCCATGGCTCTCCAGTGCGGGAAAAGCTGTTCCTCGCAGGCAATAATAAAGACAACGCCGTACTCAAGTCCCTTGGATGCGTGAATCGTTGAGAGATTGACGCCGTTTCCACTGTTTTCGGCTTCGTCGTCCTCTTTGTCTTCACGGATAAGGGCAGCCTCTTCAAGGTAATCTAAAATCGTATCCTTCAGGCCCGCCGAATGGATAAGCTGTTCAATGTTTTCCTCCCGGGCCGTATAATCCATTGCCGATGACTTTAAATAATGTTTGAGATAATCCATATACCCGGTACGTGTCAGGACCTCTCGGATGGCAGTATCAGGGCGCATATCCCGAATATCATCCAGCAGGCTTATGACCAGGCTGACACCATCATATATTCCACCGGGCAGGATTTTTTCTTTTAATGATTTTCGGGCCGCATCCTGAAGGCTCATGAAATCTCTTCGGAATCGGCTTATTTTGGCCAGTGCCCCGGGGCCGATACCGCGTTTTGGTGTGTTGATGATGCGGTCAAAGGCCACATCATCTTTGCTGAATACGGATGCGGTGAGGTAACAAGTGATATCCAGGATTTCTTTACGTTCGAAAAAACCCTTACCCCCCAGCATGCGGTAGGGAATGCCTGCCGAACGAAAAGTCTTTTCAAAGGCCAGGGAGGAAAATTTGGTGCGGTAAAGGACGGCTATTTTATCGTAAGCCATTCCCATTTGTTTGAGATTTTTAATTTTTCGCAGGACCCAGGTTGCCTCTTCATACTCGTCATAAAAATCATGACGTTCGGCAACGCCGCCTTTTTTGGCGGAGAAACACGCCTTGTCCATCTTGTTATCGTTATGACCGATCAGATCGTTTCCGATTTTTACAATTTTGTCTGCCGAACGAAAATTTTCTTCCAGGCGGAAAATCCTGGCGCCCTGATATTTTTCGGAAAAGGTCAGGAAATGGTCTATGTTGCTCATCCTGAAGGAGTATATCGACTGCCAGTCATCGCCTACAGCAAAAAAATTGCCGTTGTTTAAAAGTAAACGGGTCAGCTCTTCATTCAGGTTGTTGGCATCCTGGTATTCATCGCAAAGGACATATTGAAACCAAGACCGGTATCTATCCCTGATTTCCAAGTTGTCCCGCAAGAGATCCCGGGTCAACGTCAGAATATTGTCGAAATCAACTGCATTTTTATCTTTAAGCTCTTTCTCATACAGATCATAAACATCAATCAGTCGGACGGTTGAGACCCTGGGGTGCAAATCAAAATAAGCCATGGGGTTGCCGAAGTTTTTTGCATTCGATATTTTTCCGATGACGGCAGGGGTATATTTTTTATCATAGTCCAGCTTGATCAGGATTTCCCTGATTATTTTTTGCTGCTGGTAGGTGGCGTAAATCTGCAAAGGTGATTTAAAGCCAAGCATCGTGCAGTGACGTTGAAGGATCTTATAGCTTGCGGAATGGAAGGTTCGTACCCATGGAAAATTATTTATGGATAAGCCCGTCATTTGAATCAAACGGGTTTTCATTTCATCGGCGGCCTTGTTGGTGAAGGTGATAGCCAGAATGCGCTTTGGATCATAGCCGCTGGAAATCAAATGCTGTATCTTGGCAGTCAGGGTCCTGGTCTTGCCTGACCCGGCGCCGGCAACCACCAGGGCCGGTGATCCCAAATGGGTAACTGCTGCTTTTTGTTGTCTGGAAAGGTCCATTTTTTTAGTTTCTAACTCGGCAGTGCAATATTTTTAGGGAAGCGTTGTGCTGTAATTCTGATGCGGCAGGGTTTGCAGAAACTGATAACATACCTATGGATATGTCCAGTGATTTCGCAAATACCTGAAATCATGAGATCATTGCCAACCAATTAGGAAAAAGCACACGTCCCTTTGTTTCAGTTATTTTTTCAATAATCTGTGAATGGTCTGGGCATGCCATTTGCCACGGCCTGAAAATGTGGGCAGTTTTTTTTCTTCCAGACACAGGGCGATCTGGTTGTAGGTGGCGTTTTCTTTATGCATTTTTTTGACGATTTTCAGCGTTCTGGCGCGTTGGCCATCGGTAGCTTTGACAATTACCGAAGAAGCCGGCGTGGGTTCTAAAGGAGATATCGTTTCTGTAACATCCTGAATCGGAGCCAAAGATTGCTTTTCAGCTATATTCTCAGGCTCGGATTCAGGGTCAGGTTCCAGTTCAGTCTCGGGTCCAGATACGGATTCGGGTACAGGCTCAGATCCGGGAGCAGATGCAGATTCGGGTACAGGCTCGGATTCAGGTACAACCTCGGATTCGGCTGGTGTCAGATCAACGGGGGCCTCGCCTTGAAAACATGCCGCGATTTTTTCCAGGGCGGTGGCTTTACGCTCTTCGGCATCTGCCAGACGCTTCTGACTGGCGGATATTTCATCCAGTCTGGTTTTAAGCTCCGGCCCCGTTTTTTTAAGTAATTCATTCAGCAATTCAGCAGGATCATTTCTGCGATCGGTAATTTTTTTACGCTGGCTGGGATTCTGACGGTCCTGGCTTATATACTGGGGATGTTCGAACTGTCGGTTGCCCCGGTCGTACTTGCGATCAGGGGATCGATATTTGGACGGATACTCTTTCATACAAAACTCCTTTAAAAATTAAATACGATGTTTAAAAAATCCGAATTTTTTATCCGGTTGGGTTTGTTGGATGATGG
>CAZFXX010000005.1:0-32771 GCA_964522985.1 uncultured Desulfobacteraceae bacterium | reverse complement strand
AATATCTGGGCCGCGGCATCATAACCGACGAGGCTTCCGGCAATTTAACAGCCTTTCCAGACACCCTGATAGGCACCGACTCCCACACCACCATGATCAATGGAATTGGTGTGCTGGGATGGGGCGTCGGCGGCATCGAGGCCGAGGCGGTCATGCTCGGACAACCTTATTATATGGCGATTCCGGAGGTCATCGGGGTGAAAATGACCGGTGAACTGAGACACGGTGTAACCGTTACCGATCTGGCCCTCCACGTGACCTGGCGGCTGAGAGAGTATGGGGTGGTTGAAAAATTTGTGGAATTTTTCGGACCGGCGGTAAAGTCGCTTGCTGTTCCGGATCGCGCCACGCTGGCCAACATGGCCCCGGAATACGGGGCCACCGTGGGCTTTTTCCCCATCGATGAAAAAACAGTGGATTATCTGAAAATGACCGGCCGCCGGATGCAGGCGGAAAGGGTAGACATAAGCGCCCGGGCCATGCAGCTTTTTTACACGGGTAAAACGGATTCGGAATACACGGATGTTGTGAAAATTGATCTTGGCACAGTGGGAACATCTGTTGCCGGTCCAAAACGTCCACAGGAAAAAATTTCGCTCAAGGATCTGAAAACCCAAGTGACGTGCATGCTGGGTGAGGATAATACCATCGGTCAGGCCGAAAACGATCCCGAAAAATTCTATCCAGTCGACATCAACGGCCGTCCAGGTCAAATTGGCCACGGCAGTGTAGTGATGGCAGCCATTACCTCCTGTACGAACACTTCAAATCCCCATGTAATGATCGGCGCCGGGTTGCTGGCACGAAACGCCGTCAAGCGGGGGTTGCGAACACCGGTTTTTGTAAAAACGGTTTTGGCGCCGGGCTCCAGGGCCGTGACCCGGTATCTGGAAAGCGCCGGCTTGATGCCCTACCTGGAAGCCCTTGGATTTCATACGGCCGGTTACGGATGCATGACCTGCATCGGCAATGGTGGTAACCTTTACCCGGAAGTGGAGTCCGCCGTAAAATCAAATGGCCTGAATGTAGCGGCGGTCCTTTCCGGGAATCGAAATTTTGAAGCCCGCATTCATCCCAAAATCAAATCAAACTTTCTTGCCTCCCCCCTGCTATTGGTGGCCTTTGCCCTGGCCGGACGGATGGCTGTAGATTTTGCTTTAGAACCGCTGGCTGTCGACCCCAACGGTCGCCCGGTGTACCTTTGGCCAGGGGCATCGGAAATCGGACAACTGGTAGCCGAACACGTAACGCCGGAGTGCTTTGCCGCAACCTACAGTTCAATTTTTGACGGCGATGATTTTTGGCAGCGGTTGAACACCAGTCGGAGCGCGACATTTGTCTGGGATGAGAACTCTTCGTATATCAAATCACCGCCTTATTTTGATGGGATGACCCCGGTCCCGGAAACCTGTACGGACATCAGGGAAGCCAGGGCACTTCTCGTGATGGGCGATACCGTGACAACCGACCACATCTCTCCTGCGGGTGCCACTCCCGAAGATTATCCTGCCGGACAGTACCTGTCCCGGCAGGGTATCCAGCCGACGGACTACAATTCCTATGGCTCCCGACGGGGCAACCATGAAGTGATGATGCGGGGCACATTCGGTAATATCCGCATTAAAAACAAGCTGACACCTTCCAAGACGGGCAGTTTTACAAAAAAGTTTCCCGAGAACAGACAAATGTATGTTTATGATGCCGCCATGGCTTACGCCGCTGAAGCGACACCGCTGGTGGTGCTGGGCGGCGATGCCTATGGTAACGGTTCTTCACGGGACTGGGCCGCCAAAGGCGCCGCTTTGTTAGGGGTCAAGGCGGTTATCGCCAAATCCTTTGAACGCATCCACCGCAGCAACCTGCTTGGAATGGGCGTCCTGCCGCTGGTTTTCAAAGATGGCGAAGGGTGCGAGAGCCTGGGATTGGACGGCTCCGAAATCTTCAGCATCAACGGCATCAGGGATATCAAACCGCAGAAAACACTGACCGTTCATGCGGCAAAGCCCGATGGCAGCACCCGGTCTTTTGAGGTGATGGCTAGGCTCGATACGAATGTGGAGGTGACCTACTTTAAAAACGGCGGGATCCTGCCTTTTGTATTGAGAAAGCTGTTGAAAATAACCAACTGAGGAAAACCGGATATGCGAAGAGATTACTACAAAATATTTTCTCCAGCACGAATTGGTCCCCTGCGGCTTTCTAATCGTCTTATCAGATCCGCCACCTTTGATCCTTCCATTGTAAAAAAACGGAAAATGAATACATCCGTTTTAAATTTTTATCGAGATTTGGCTATAGGCGGAGTGGGTTTAATTATCACTGGTGATTTTCCAATAATTCCTGAAAATATGCTCGATGATTCGGGTAACGTTAAAAAAATTATTGCTTCGATGATATGAGGATAGAAGGACTGGATCGCTTTATTGAAGTTGTCTGCACTGTCTCATCCAAATGCAAGTTAATAGCACAAATCAGTGGCGCCTATACTGGTGTCCAACCCTCACAGATATCTTCTTCTTTTAATAAAGGAAAAATGAAGACGTTAAGTGTCCAAGAAATTGAAAGGATTGTTGAGGGTTTGGTCGAAGGCATTGTGCAAATGAAAGCGGTGGGATTTGATGGTGTACAAATCCATGCTGCCCACGGTTATCTTCTGAGTCGTTTTCTGTCTCCTTATACAAATCATAGAAAGGATCAATACGGAGGAAGCGTTAGCAATAGAGTTTGCATAATCCGAGAGATTGTTACCAAAGCCAGACGCCAGGTAGGAAATTTTCCTATCCTGATTAAAATTAACGGAACAGACAACATACCAGGTGGGATAGATATAAAAAATTTTTCATCAACAGCATTGGAAATTGGAAATGCGGGGATTGATGTAATTGAAATAAGTGGTGGAATGGAAGAATGCCTCGTCAGATCGGAATCTGAGTTAGGCTTCCGGCTAGTGCCAATTCCGGAAGCGCATACACGAATCAACAGACCGGAAAAGGAGAGTTATTTCTTCCCATATGCAAAAAATATTTCACTAAAAATACCAGTCATTCTTGTTGGTGGAAACAGAAATATTGAACGACTGGAAAAAATAATTCAAACAGGCAAAGTTGACTTTATCTCTTTATGTCGCCCCCTGATAAGTGAACCAGACCTTCCTGAACGTTGGCGCGAAGGACAGGGCGACTCGAATTCAAATTGCATTTCATGCAATGCATGTCTTTATTCCATTCATGAACCCGGATCAAAAAATTCAGGTGTTGTTACCTGCTACTTATGTTCATTATGCAATATTTTATCATTGAGCCCTGTCATCGCGTGGGTAGCGTGTTATATTGGAAAAGTCGAAGGTTTTCCGTTTCTAACCTGAATTTGAAACCCTACGGGATTTTCGGATTCACCGTATTTGCTGCCGTGCCGGCTCGACAGCCTTGACTTTCCCCTCGTTATAGAGTCTATTACGCGATGTTTCATAATTTGGTTTATTTTAAACAGCCGTTTTAATCTCTGAAACTGAAAATCGTATGGTTCCGCAATTAGGCTGTGTTCTACCAAAATACTTTTTATCAAGTCATCAATTTTATATAGGCTAATATGAGTGCATAACAAATAGAGGTGATAACCAGAAAAAAGGAGCGTTCCATGGCCGTTATAACAAGGTATATTGTGGTTAGAAATGGCGTTGAGCTGGATCAGATGTTTACGGTTAAAAAAGAGGCCGAGGCATATGACAAAATGCTTGAAGCCGCCGAAAATCTGTCCCGGTTCATTAAAGAAAGCAAGCTTGATATTGATCTTGATGAAAAAATAATTGATGCGTTGTCCGTCTTTTTGGCAAAAAACGGCCCTGAAGTCACGAGAATTCTCAAAGGCGTAAAACCTGTGACGCCCCCGCCAAAAAGTACCCATGAAAAAACAGCGGACAAACCGGCATCTGTAAAAGCAAAAACTGAAGCCGTTAAAAGTAAACCCAAACGCAGCGACAAGTAAGCCCCTCCATTAACAGTTTACAGAAATAATTAAAACTTTTTTAAACGGTCGGAAATCATTGGCGTCAAAAGACGACAGGATTTGTGTGATGCGGGTTTTATTTGTTTATGGCGTTTTGATTTTTTAATAAATTTTATCCGAAACAAAGTAAATGGCCATATGGTTGCGATTTCAAAAACAGAAGCGGACAGGTATGACAAAATGCTCGATGCCGCTGCGGATCTTGCCGACCTCATCGAACAAAGCAAGACCGAAATCGATGAATATGCGCTTGAAGAGTTGACGATATTTCTGGCAACAAACGCATTGGCCGTTAAGAATATTCTAAATAAAACAAACCGTACATGGCCGTAATCCGGATAAACCGGTGCTGTTGGAAAGGCGTACGCCGTAAATATCAAATTGCAGGCATCCAATTCCAAATAAATCTCAAACAATATCAAAATCCAATCGGTTTAATCCCATATCGCCTGAAGTTGTTTGGCATTTTGATTTCTCCCTGTTTTGGGATTTGATTCATTGTGATTTATTTGCTATTTGTCTTTTGGGTTGTTGTGATTTATCTATTTCCATGAGTTTGTATTTATTATAGGGCGGAACGGCGGTATCCGTTCGTATTTACCAGGATTTTGTAAAATCTTTATCAAACATTTCCAAATGTATAGATGATGGTATCGGATTATATGATTTCTTTTATCGGTGGCAATGCAGTCTTGATTGCTCAGTGGGTGAACGCACTGGCGGGTAACTCTTTTTTTCTAATTGCTTTGTCCGGCCTCTCCTTTGTCACCTTTGCCGTGAGCCTTGTTATCCTTCCCCTGATCATCGCCAGAATACCTGGGGATTATTTTTTGGAAACAACTCCCGGATTCCTCCAAACCTTGCCGTTGCTGCCCCGTATTTGTCTCCTGGTGATAAAGAATATGGCCGGAGTTGTGCTGATGGCGACAGGTATCATCATGCTGTTTATTCCGGGCCAGGGCCTTTTGACAATTATTGTCGGGGTGGCGCTCATGAATTTTCCCGGGAAAAAAAGACTTGAACTGATGTTGCTAAGGATGAGAAAAATTCGCCGTGTCCTGAACTGGATCAGGAAAAAAAAGGGTGTAAGAGAATTTATGTTTCCCTGATGTGCCGGCTTGGGGCATGCACAAAGATAAGGTCGCGTTTTTATATATTGAAGAATAATCTGAATTTTACCACTTTTGCTTGACAACTCATTCATAAAATTACGATGATATATATCACATTTTTTGTATGACCCTTTTCCAAACGCAAACCGGAGTTGTGCAGGATCAATGCACATAGCCGTTTCACTGTTGTCCGGTTATCATTTTAATGGATCCAGATTAAATCGGCCAACATTCCGGCTGTTCCCGGCCACAAACCGCTACGGACCTGATTGAACCACGAAAAATTGCATTCTGATGTATGATGTTCGTGGTGAGCGCTCTATTTTACGCATTTTGCCCGGCAGGATCAACTATGCAACTACCCAGCCAGACAATGTCCATGAATACACAATTTCTGAAAACAAAGGTGACCCGGTACGCTGTATACGGGGTGGCCATTTCCTTGATAAGTATCATGGTCGCAACGCTCTTATCGAGTTATTTCCAGTATGGTGCAGTCAGCCTCCAGGGGATTGTCGATACGCAGAAATCTAATATGGTCCTCTGGTTCCTGGATGCCACCCCCTTCATATTTGCCGTCTGGGGCCAGTATATGGGAACGATGATGGCCTACGAGGCCGGTGCCCTGCTCGTTGATCAGACCCAGGAACTCAGGGAGCAGACAACTGCCCTTGAACAAAAAACCATGCATGGCGCGACCCATGATGCCTTAACCGACCTGCCGAACCGAATCCTGTTCCATGACCGGGTGGCACAGGCGGTCAGAAATGCAAAGAGGGAAAACCGAAAACTTGCCGTGATGTTGCTGGACATCGATCGATTCAAAGAGATTAACGACACTTTGGGCCACTATAACGGTGACCGCCTTTTGAAACAGATTGCCCTGCGCCTTAGCAGTGTTATCCGAGAATCAGACACCCTGGCACGGCTTGGCGGTGATGAGTTTGCTATCCTGCTGCCATCTATGGAGATGGATGATGATGCGGCCAATGTAGCCAGAAAAATCCAGAATGCCATGCGGTCACCTTTCATACTTGAGGAGTTGAGCATTGATGTACAGGCCAGTATTGGTGCGGTCCTTTTCCCGAGTCATGGGGGAGATGTGGATACCCTGATTCAGCGTGTCGATGTGGCCATGTATGTTGCCAAGCAGGAGAAAACGGGTTTTGTCGTCTATTCCCGAAAACTGGACCAGTACAGTCCGCAGAGGCTTACGCTGATCGGTGAACTGCGTCAGGCCATAGAAGATGACGATTTGCGGCTTTTCTATCAACCGAAAATGGACGGCAACACCGGTAGAATCATCGAAGTTGAAGCGCTGGTGCGCTGGAATCACCAGACCCATGGCATGATGCCGCCTGATGACTTTATCTCCCTGGCGGAACGTACCGGGCTTATCAAGCAGTTGACCCGCTGGGTTTTGAAACATGCCCTGCAGCAAGGATCGATCTGGCACGGCCAGGGCATCAATATCGGTATCGCAGTGAATCTTTCAGCCCGGAATTTTCTTGATCCGGATTTCCCGGATGTTATCACCGGTTTACTGGCAGCGTATGATTTTCCGCCTGAATCTCTCATGCTTGAAATTACCGAGACGACGATCATGACGGACCCGGATTATTCGCTGGAAATACTCAACCGTATAACGAAGATCGGGGCACGATTCTCCATCGATGACTTTGGCACCGGCTATTCATCTCTTTCCTACCTGAAAAAACTGCCTATAAGCGAAATCAAAATTGACAAATCTTTTGTTCTGGACATGCTGGAGGATGAAAATGATGCGGTCATCGTTCATGCCACCATCGAACTTGCCCATAATCTGGGCCTTAAAGTTGTCGCAGAAGGCGTTGAAAGCAAAGAACTCATAGAAAAACTGAAAAGTCTGGGATGTGATGTTTTGCAGGGATTTCAAATCAGCAAACCGATTGAAGCCAGGGACTTCATTGCTTGGTACGAGTCATTTCCGCTGGCTTAATTTTTTCGCCGTACGGCAAGTCATCCTGACCGGTACCGATTTTCCCTCTGATCAAACCGAATTTTTTAAATAGTGTTTTTATATATCACCGCCTATCAGATACAAATAAATGGCTTCCTTGCCCCTAGCTTGCAGAGATTCAAAGTTTTTTATGCAACGCCAGCGGAAAATTCCTTGATCATGGGTTTGGGTTAATGCTAACACTCAGGTTATCAATATATATTGATTAATCTGGAGGATTACTTCTTATGGCCCCCTTTCAAGATTTCTCCCGGCTGTTAAAACGATTTGCCCTTTTTCATACGTCCTGCCTTTGATGAGACCACCTCTTTCATTTCCGCAAATGATGATACAAAGGCAAGATCGATACTGTCCCAGTTTACGGCCCAGTCATAATAGTGGAAATGAGAGTCAGTGAACGATGGGAGCAGCAACCGATCTTCAAGGTTAATCACCCGGATTTCAGGCAAAGCCATGGTCAGAATTTCGCTTGCATTGCCCACTGCGGTTATTCTGTTTTTTGAAATGGCAACGGCCTCAGCCATTGGATAATGGGCATCCTGGGTATAAATCCTGGCGTTGGTCAGGATCAGATCTGGAAAATTTTTATCAATCATTTGGCATCCTATATGACAAATCAACAATAGTTTACATTTTGTTGAATTTGTACCTTCCCCTTAAACTTGATACGTTCATAAAAAGTTTGACTTAGATGACCTGATACCGTAAAATGGTGCTGACATCCATTCCAGAATTTCCGTAAGGTTTATCGCAACCTTAAATGGGCTGTGCAACCTTTACGACAGTCCGCTGGACATGCCGGCCGTTGTCCAGCGGCCACGTCATCTTCACTGTTCTTATTCGATTCTCTGCGAACATCTGAATACACTCCGGATAAAGTTGCCATTCCAGCTCCAGGCCTTTTTTTTTAATCGAATCCAGGGTATCATCCGCACGAATTTCAAAGCTTTTCTGGCCGATAATCGGCCCCGAGTCTTCCCCGTAATCGATAAAGTGCACGGTGCACCCGCCCACTTTGCAGCCATAGCGCCAGGTATCACCGTATCCGTCGACACCGGGAAATGCCGGCAGCAGGGCCGGATGGATGTTCATGATGCGCGGATTCGCCGAATCGGTATTCACCCGATCAATAAAATAGGGGGTCAGGTTGCGCATGAACCCGGCCAGAACCAGCAGATCAAAGGTATGGACGTTCATGGCCCGAAGCAGTTGGGCTTCGGCAATCACCCGGCTGTGCATGAATGTTTTCATCTTTTCCATGTCCGATTCACCGGCGACAAGGTGCTGCCTGGCCGTCAGATCGGCCAGGTCGCAATCATTCGGCAAAAACGCCTTGCCGGATGTTTCCCGGGCCTTCTTAATTATGGCCGGATAATCCACCACAAATGTCGGGATCCCTTTTGTTTCAGCTTTTTTTAGCCCCCGGGCGGCCGGGTTGTCAGATCCTACAAACACCATTTCAGCATCTACCGCACCGCTTTCACAAGCATCGATAATCGCCTGCAGGTTGGTGCCGCCGCCGGAAATCAACGCACCAACACGAATTTTTTTTTCTGCCATTTTTCCCCCTCTACTTTCGGTTCAGGCTGAAGGTTACTTGGGTAGAAGGCTAAAGGGATTCTGCCTATTGGGTGGGCACAGCCCACTCTACTATTCTACCTTCTATCCCCCCGTCTGCTTATATCCGATGCAACTGCAATGGATGGTCACCCATTTTACGGTTGACGGCCTCAAGTTTTTCTTTACTGGAAATAACCGCTACGGCATGGCCCCTGGAATTCGGCGCAAAATATTTTTCTGCAACCCTTTGAATTTTTTTATGCCCAATTTCCAGCAGTCCGGTCTTGAATTGGTTTCGTGCTTTGTCGGACAGGGAAACGATCCGGCGGTAAAACGCGTTGCGGGCCGCCGGACCGGGTGGGTGCGGCTTATCGATTTCAGAACAAACCTGCAAAATCGCCTCTTTTATATCCTCGCTGCTATACTTGCCGGAACCGATAAATTGCATGGCACCGGTAAAAGCATGCAAAGTCGCCTGGATATGCGGATCACGGTAAGAGGCAAACGAAAAGATACCGCTTTCAGCATTAAACAGCGCAAACCCGCCATAGGCGCCCCCTTTCTCCCGGATTTCGCGATGCAGGTACATGGATCGCAGTATCTTGCTGATCACCGCCAGGGCCGGGGCATCGGCATGGGACATGCGAACCGCGGTAAAGGCACGGGCCACGAATGAAACCGCCGAAGAGGTATGCCAGCCCTCGTTTGGAATCTCACCCCGGCACTGAACATCAGACTCACCAAACCCGCCCTCGGGGTAATCCACAAGTCCTTTTAGGATGGATTCTACAGCGGTTTTCGAGGCGGACAGCGCCATTTCTTCGCCGATAACCGCCATTTTAAAATTATTGGCCGTAAAAAGATACTTGCCGATCTGTGCAAGGTCCTCTGATAAGGCCCCAAGCTTTTCTTCGGTCAGGTCTCTGGTTAACGCCTTGATCAGACGCAACTGGTGAATACCGTGCCAGATTTCATTTACGGCGCTGGCAGTGTTAAAATTACGCACAGCCAGAGACATGGCCAGTTGATGGCCATTCTGGACAACCATGGATTCCAGACCGGCCCGGTATTCAAGCAGCAGATTCTTCAAGCGGGAAACGTCGTTAAAAGTGTGTTCAAAAATCAGCTCCTGAATAATATCGAACATGGCCTGCTGGTTACGCACTAGACATTTGCCGCCAATCGAGACAAAGGGCATACTTTTACCCGCTTCATTGAAGGCGGTCCTGGAATCTGTCGTGAGCCCGATACCACCTGTGTACCGGGCGATCCGACGGGCTATTTCCAGATAATCCCGACGGGAAGTCCCGATTTTGGGCAGGGCATAACAGAAAAAAGGCGTAAGTCCGAGAATATTTTCTGGGACAGCACCTGCACCGGCGGCTCCGGCCAGATAAAAAATACCCGCCGTAGGCTGGTTGTAACAGACCGCCGGTGCCATATCGTATCCCCGGCCGGGCTGGACACTTTGAACCCGAGGCGGAATATCGGAAAGATCCAGAGTAGGCAGCACGGTCAGGTCCTCGTGACGTTCCTGGAGACGTTTGAGGGTATCGGTCATAGACTCGATTTTTGTAATCTGTTCCGGGGTCAGGCAGGACTGAATTTGCTGTAACTCCGTGTTTGTCTGCTCTGCTTCCCGACCGGCCATCTCCTGATTCGGAACCAGGTGCAAGCGTACCCGGTGAGGGTTGTCTATAAAATATTTTTGAATACAGTTTTCAAAAAAAGGCCCGGTCTTGAACTGCTCGCGGATTCGCGTCAGATCGGCATCAAAATCAAAACTTCTGACCGGATCACCCCCGTGAAACCAGCTTCCCGAAAAGAAAAGTAGCAATTTGAGACCGTAAGGATAGGGGGTATTTGTCACTTCCCGGCGATGGAATTCCAGTTGATGAATAGCCGATTCAATCATCTCTTTGTCGACCCCGCTGTTCACCAGCGCTTTAAAAACACCCATAATAATAGATTCGATATTTGCCGCATCAGCCTTATCCACATCCTTGAGGCCACACACAAACATGGTGTCCCGGTTATCCCCATCAAACCCGGTGGAATCACATAAAGAACTGCCTAGGCCCGAATCGATAAGGGCCTTGCGCAAAGGGGAAGCGGCATTGCCGAGGAGGATCTGTTCCATGAGGGTCAGGCAGAGCACCCCGAAGGTATCCTTGATATCACAGGTGAGCCATGCCAGACAGATCTGACATTTTTTAGCAATTGTTTCAGACGGGTCAAGGGGGTATGAATAATCCATTGTTCTGTGACGGCGCCAGCGGGGCTGGGACGGCACGTCCGTTCCCGGGTCGATGGGTGTAAAATGCCTGAGCACCCTGTCCTGGACAAAATCAAGGTGATCGCGAAGCGGCAGATTTCCATAAGTATAAAAAAAAGCATTGCTGGGGTGATAATGAAATCGATGAAATTCAAGCAGTTGTGCGTGTGTCAGGCGCGGAATCACGGTCGGATCACCGCCTGAATTATGGCTGTAGGTGGTTTCCGGGTACAGGGCATTTAAAATAGAACGCCCCATGACCTGGCTGGGAGAGGACATGGCCCCCTTCATCTCATTGTACACCACGCCCTTGTATACCAAGGATGTGGGACCCTGCTCGGGGTCATGACTTTCCTGAAATTCCAGGCGGTGACCTTCCTGACAAAAACTGAGTTCATCCAGTTTGGGGAAAAAGGCGGCGTCCAGATAGACATCCATAAGATTGTAATAATCTTTCGCGTTTTGGGTGGCAAACGGATACATGGTCCAGTCCGAAGCGGTAAAGGCGTTCATGAAGGTGCTCAGGCTTCGTTTGAGCATGGAAAAAAAAGGGTCCCGAACCGGATATCTCCGGGAACCGCACAGCACCGTATGCTCCAGAACATGGGCGACACCGCTTGAATCGGAAGGAACGGTTTTAAAGGCAACACTGAAGGTGTTTTCCGTATCAGCGGTACTGATATGAACATGCCGGGCCCCGGTGGCTTGATGCACCAGCTCATAATAGATGGAATCGATCTCTTTAAGGCCTGCAATCCGCCTGATTTGATACCCGGATATTTCGTCTCCTGTCTTTAGGCCGGGATTATTTTTATCTAACTTGGTATTCATCATATCATCCTGTTTTGATTCATATAATATAGGTTGAAGGTTAAATCTGCTCAGGCGGCAATATAGGTGCCTCGCCTTATGCGTCTGATTTTTGATTGTTTGTGAAGTCTGAAAATAATATTCCGTAATTTTTTTTCACCAAAGCCTGTAATTACCTGGATTTCCGATAATCCGGCTCCGGCGGGAAACCGTTTGATCGCTTCCAGGACACTTTCAGACGCGGTCATCGCATGACGTTGCTTTTTCATAAAAGGACCGGTGATATCATCATCTCCCGAATCTGCGCTGTTTTCCAAATGCACCATAGACCTTAACAGCTGTTCCAGGCGATCGATCCGGAACATGACTCTTTCAATATCCGAACGGGTGGCGATATTATAGTTCATCATAAAAAATTTTACCATTGCATCAAAACTGACGGTCTTACTCTTTTTTCTCGTCACTGGCGACTCCTGTTGCATCTCCTGCCGGACATATGATAATATTCAAAAATTATGACATCGCCCCGTACATTGCTGAATACCCGAAACCTGTGGGCCAAAAAACATCTGGGACAAAATTTTTTAAGCGACCCATCCACGGCCCTGATGATTCTGAGACGTACCGGCATCAAGTCCGACGACATTGTGCTGGAAATCGGCGCCGGCTTAGGTGCCCTGACGATTCCAGCGGCATCCATGGCCCGGAAAATTTACGCTGTTGACAAGGACCCTGGGGTCCTGGATCTTCTAAGAAAAGAAGTGGTCGCTAGGGAAATTTCCAATGTTGACCTGATCAGGGCGGATATTCTTCAACTCGATATCAATACCCTGGCCCGACAGCACGATACCCGCCTTCTGGTACTGGGCAACCTGCCGTATAATGTTTCTTCCCAGATCATTATCCGGCTGATCCGGTCGCGACACGCAGTCAGCAGAGCCGTTATTATGCTGCAGAAGGAATTGGCCCAGCGCCTGATGGCCCTGCCCGGAGGCAGGGATTATGGACGCATCACGGTCATGCTTAAATATTGCGCGGACATCCGTAAAATTGCAGGTGTGCCGGCCACTCTTTTTTTCCCCAGGCCCAATGTCGATTCCCAGGTGCTTGAGATAACGTTCAAGCCTGTACCCGATCATCCGGCCGTGAATGAAGCCCTTCTATTTTCCGTCATTAAAGCGGCATTTTCCAAGCGCCGCAAAACGTTGAGAAATGCACTGGCCGGCAGTGAATTACCCCTTGATGGACAAACCGCCGGGCAACTGCTTGAAAAGGCAGGTATAGCTCCCGTGCGAAGGGCCGAGACACTCAAAATCGCCGAATTTGTCGAACTGAGCAAAATCCTTGAACCCTAAGCCCCTTTTTACATCGTATCTGCCACAGCAGCGATCCGGTCCCCCAGCATATTGACATAGCTGCCCATTTCATTGTCGTACCAGCCATAGATAACAGCCTGGGTTATCGGAACATGGATGACTGAATCTTTCAGGGGACCACCTATAATTTTTTCGATTCCCGGAACCTTGTTCAGATGAACACTCAGCTCAGCCGTCCGTGTATGGGTTTCATGGCCTTCGATAATGGCGGCGGCCCTGGGCATTCCGACAATGTCCCCGGAGACATTCTGTTTTTTTGAAAAATGCAGATAACCTTTCACATCACCTGCCGCAGCATGACGGTATATGTTGTTAATCAGTTCCCGGCGGATTGACTCCCCTGACAACTCTTCCTGAAGGTTCAACACCAGGATGATCAGTGACCCGGTAGTACTTGGGATCCTCACGGATTCGGCAATAAAACCGATATGTTCCATCTCAGGTATCACCAGTCGCAATGCCCTTGCGGCCCCGGTGGAAGTCAGGATAATATTATTCATGACACTGCGGTTTTTACGCAGGTCCCCGGCCCCGGTGTTGGGCAGACGGTCCAGCACCTGCTGGGAACCTGTCACCGCATGCACCGTCGCCATTGAGGCCGACAGAACTTTATGGGGTCCCAGTGCGTTCAGCAGCGGCTTCATCATATGGGCAAGGCAGGTGGTGGTACACGAGGCATTGGAAATCAACGTATGGCGCCGGGGGTCATAGTCATCCCCGTTCACCCCCATGACGGTGGTCACCGCATCTTCGGGCATGGGCCGGCCCTGGTCCTTGAGTTTAAAAGGGGCCGACACAATAACCTTGTCGGCGCCTGCCTCTATATGGCCGCGCAAGGAACCCCCGGGATGCTCCGGTGGCAAAAGCGGATCCAGAAACTGACCGGTGGTATCTACCACCAGCCGGACATCGTGGCTGCCCCAGTCCAATTCGGCCGGGTTGCGATTTGATCGTAAAAATCTGACCGGCATACCGTCAATGGTCATGGTGCCGTTTTTTTCATCCAGAGCCCTTATGACCGGCACTGCATTGTAGCCGTGCAGATACCCGCTCAGCGCCCCGTAGTTTGAATCCCGTTCCACATAATGGGCAATATCATTTATTGACTTGCCGACATTGCGGCCTATATTGACGACCAGCTCACTAAAATACCTGCGGCCCACATGGTGCCATACCGTTAGTTTGCCGATCCTGCCGAGCCCGTTAACCCCCAGTTTTAATTCTCTTTCAGCTCTCATATCACAATTTCCTATTTTTTTTCGTTCTACAAAGTATGAGCAGCATATTCGAAATTAGAAACTTGAAATTTAAAATTTGGTCTTCATGTTTTTGTACTGTTACGGTTACCATTGTCTATAATTACGTTTCGCGAACCTTTAAAAATCCCTTGCAGACAGTCCCCGCCAGGCCGTCAATGCTGATAAATTCCCCTGATTTCAGATACACATCATCAAAAGTGCAATATTTTTCTTTTTCATTGCAGATCAGATTGCTGCATCCAACAACGCATGTCTTTCCCAGACGATGGGCCACCACCGCGGCATGAGAAGTCAGCCCGCCACGTGCCGTCAAAAGGCCGTCAGCGGCATTGATTTCACGGATATCATCAGGAACCGTATCACTCCTGAGCAAAATCAGCAAAGTGTCCGGTTCCTGTTTCCGCCATTGATCGATCTCATCAAGATCAAAAATCACCCGACCGCTCATGGCGCCGCCGCTGACGCCGATACCGTGACCGACGATATCTTTATCGCCAAGGTTCTCCAAATCAAAAGTTAAAACTTTTTTACGCTCGCGCATGGCCATATCCCGGGTTTGCAGCAAAAACAGGTTTTCCCTGGAAGGTCCCTCAAAAGTAAATTCCATCTCCTGGGGGCTCCATCCGCGCCGGTTGATCAACTCATGGGCATATTCCTTCAAACCAGCATATATTTCCGGAAAATGACTTTCAAGGGTGGTGTCGGTATCCCGCATCTCAATATCCTGCTGGGCAATCGAAATCGGCAGGGTTCTTACCAGCCCCGAAACAACGTCCTCGCCCTGGTTGCCGATGGTGAAATCACCCCAGAGTCTGAGGCTGTCTCCGGACCAGTGCGGATTATGGGTAAAAATGACACCGCTGCCGGACTGTCGCGACAAGTTCCCGTAAACCATGGCCTGAACCGTAGCTGCCGTACCCCAGTCATCTGATATCCCCATAATTCTGCGATAGGCCACGGCCTTGGAGGATTGCCAGGAATCAAACACCACCTTGATGGTGATCAGAAGCTGCTCTATCGGATCTTCGACGATCTCGATCCCGTAATCTTTAACAAGCCTCTTGTAGGTCAGCGCCACCTTGCGCATCTGCCTGCCGGTGAAATGTCTTTTCAATGGAATGCCGGCCCGGCGTTTCATCTCGCTGATGATAGCATCAAAATCATCTCGATCCGGCCCGAAAGCCATCCCGTAGCACTGCAGAAAACGACGGTAATTGTCCCATGCAAACCATCCGTTCCCGGTCCGGGCCTCAATTCCGGCGGCAATATCTTCGTTCATGCCTACATTGAGCAATGTATCCATCATGCCGGGTTGGGAGATGGAGGACCCGCTGCGAACCGAAAAAAGCAGAGGATTTTTCGGATCCCCAAAAGTTTTACCTGTAATTTTTTCAAGGATGGCGATGTTCTGGATAACCTGTTTTCTGAAATTACGGTTTGCTTCAGGATAACTGTCAAGCATCTCGCTACACCGAAAAACTTCGGTAGTAATAATAAAGCCGGGGGGCACAGGCAGACCTAAATTCTTCATACGCATCATGTTAAGCCCCTTGTTGCCCAGAAATATAATTCCGGTCACCTTATCATTGGGCTTCTCCAGGTTGGTAATCGCCAATTGGGGATCGTAGTTCAACAACAACCGAAGTCTGTCTTCCGGCAGCTTGTGTGACTGGTAAAACAATGTGTTTAAAATGCGAGTCAAAAAAGCATCGAGCTGCTGGAGTCCAAGCGAAAGCGCAATTCGATCCCTAAAAAAAATCTCAGACACCCTGTAATTCATTTTTTCAGAATTATCCAGGTCCTGATCCGAGGTGTATTTTTCCAACAGACGATCCACCGGCAAACCGGACAAAATCCGATCCAGGTTGCCTTCGTGGATATTATTGAAATTGTCGTTGATAATATTTCTCACGGCCTGGACAAACCCTTTAAAAATATCGACATACTGGGTAAATGAAAACCCCCGCACCTCCAGCGAATGGGCCAGAAGATCAAGTTGCCGTTCACTCTCAACCGATCGCATGCCGTCGATCTTGAGGGCCTTGTCAAATAAAATTAGCAGATCAAAGACCTCGTAAAAAGTTGTTCGCGTGATCAATCGCAGATCGACGTTATTGATCAGTTCTTCAAATAAAACATTCACCAGCGATTCAATGCGAAACGTGAGCCCCAAGGCATCAAACTTTGTCTCATGGTAATTTCCGTACATGGAAGGGATGTCAATGGTAATATGCCGTTTTTTATAAATATCTTCTTTGATTTCATAGACCTGTGAAGACAGGATTATTTTTTTTAATTTTTCGAGATACTCCAGCAGCATGAACAATTTTTTCTGTAAATCGGTTTCTTGAAACGCTTTTCGAAGCTCTTTCAAGTCGGGAAATCCGGATGCGGCCAACTGTGCCAGATACCGATCCATCTCGATAAAATTAAGCTTATATTTCTGATTCAGCAGTCGATACAGCTCAATACATATCTGGGCCCGCTCCCGATCTTCAGGGCAAACATCCGGCACCTGATCAACCAGAAGGTTCAGTTCGGTATCTTTTCGGGTCAGCAGATCACGTGGCAGCGCAACCTCATGATGTTCAAGATACTGCATGATGCGATAAACATCGTCAATATAGGGCCCCCGTGTCTGGATTTGACCGTATATCTGCGGCGGGACATACGGCTCGAGTCCGCTTTTGTCCCTGGTTTTCCAGAAATCAATGGTCGCCTCCATCAGACCGAGGATCCGGTTACTGCTTTCCACATGGCTTTGCTTCCGCAAAAAATGGACCAGCACATCCTTTCGGCGATAAATTTCATCGATCCGGGTGGATATGTCTCTTAAATGCCCTTCGGCGCCGATATTATTGAAATAAACCGGAAAAATCCGGGCCAACTGCTTCACCAGATTATACACAGACTCGATATCGCTGTTTAACAATGTGGTGATATCACGGGGAAACAGGTCCGTATCCCGGATGAATATGCCGGATAGAGACAGATGAATAATAAGGCTGGAAAGCAGACGGGTCGACCATTGCGGATGCTGTTCGATCAGTTCGAGGGCCATCCGGATATTCAGGATATGGGATGGGTTGGCTTTGATCTGCCAATTGTTGTCAATGCCGTTGATCATGGGTGTCTGGAATCCCATATCGATCACATGATTAATAAAAAAATTAACCAGATCAATTTCGTCGGTTTTATACACCCCCTTACCCATATTCAGGACACAGTCCAAGGCTGTTGCGGGGAAATTTATGGCCCGCTTTCCTAAAATCGAAAAGGTTTTTTTAATCAATTTGCGGATATTCCAGTGTTTTTCATGTCCGATAAGCCATGAGAGGGTCCGGTTGATATCTCTTAAGGCCTCCTCATGGATCATGGACAGTCCCTTGACGCTCATGATATGAAACAGAAAAATAACTTTCCAGCCATTACCCCATTTTCCGTCCCGACCGGCATCAAGCAGGCGCTGGGGCAGCCGACGATAAATTTCAACAAACCGGTTGTATTCAGGAAGTTCAAGCATCCGTTCCAGAACATCCCTTGAAGTCGTCCCCCCGGCCAGGGTGATACGATTCAACTGTGAATGCCATTTTTTTATCTGCTCATGCGATATATTATCAAACAGACCCTGCCAGTCTTCACGATGCCGGGGTTTTTCGAGTTCAGCGGCAAACCAGATGCCAGGATCAGCTTCCCGAAGCCAGTATTCATAAACAGTGTTGTAATACCGTTGCAGCAGCACCTTGACGGGACCCAGTTCATTGATCCGGTTTTCCGTTTTTCTAATCATATGCTCGGTCAGCCGGGTGATCTGGTAATAGCTTTTCACAAACAGAAAAAAATATTCATCCGGATAATTTCCGATCTTATCAAAGGCATTGTTGATGACGGGCAGAAACCGTTGAAATTCAGAGGCTGAATCCGTGAGAATTTTTTTTAAAAACAAAAGGAAGTTATCGACTGCATCGATTCTGACTTCCGGATTTTTTGTTAACTCAATGGCATCCGACAAAATCTCGATAAAAAGATCCGCCGCGTCCGGTCCTTGTGGATGATTTTTCAGGAGATGAAAATAGTTCAAAGAATAGGTTCTGGCTTCTCTGACGATAAACTCCCAGTTCCGATAAGGATGGGAAAGCTCCTGCAAAAAAGTGTTGACCCCTTCCATGATCCCGTAATACTGCGACAGCACATTCTGCAGAAAAAAATATTTTTCATCGATGGTAACATCGACATGGTAATCAGCGATATTAACTTCCAGCGCTTTTGATTTTATGTTCAAATTTGCCTCTTTGGAAATTCTACGGTAAAAGATATATCAGGTCTTGCGCCCTGCACTGGACGGCGGCCGATTGAACGGTTTTACAAAGCAGCCGAATATATCCACAGTTCAAGGCCCTGCAAGCTTTGGACTTTAGACACTGGACGATTACAAACAGTCTACCAAAGCTTATTTGCATTTTCAAGGCTATTAAGGTAAAGATAATTTCGTGATACCCCTGTCCGGACCTGCCTTCGCATCTCCCGGATAATTTGGATTTAACCCCTGAACGGTCACAATATCGACAATATTGATTCATTATGACCAGGAAAATTTTTTTTGAAGTACTTCTCATCGTTTTTACGGCTATTTTGCTGGCCTTCACGGTAAACCAGCTGCGCCCTGACGGACTGGAGCTGTTTTCCGCAAAAAATACCGACATCGCTCTTAAACAGATTACCCCCGGGGAAATATCAATTACCGAAGCCATTAAACATTTCCATACCGGCAGTGCTCTTTTTGTTGATGCCAGATCCACCCCTGACTTCAACGTCGGTCATATCCATGGCGCAATAAATCTGACCAATGCGGATATGGATGAATGGATAGACGGCTTTCTTGCCGATACTTCCCCCGACACCCTGATCATTGCATATTGCGACGGTCCACACTGTCCTCTGGGCCAAAACCTGTCCGAACAGTTACGGCTGCTTGGATATACACGGGCATATTATATGAAGAATGGTTGGAGTCAATGGAAAAGGCAGGATATGCCCATGGGTTCCATCGATTAGGCGCCAAGCATTTTGAATGGTGATTGCATTTCTCTGCTTTTAAAACCGTGAACGATCACCTTTCCTGTAACCGCATATGATGGTATAAACTTGCCTTCATATCGAGATACCCTGTCCTTTAAAATTTCCTACCGAAAAACTTATGCAAAAAATCAATGTGCTCTTTTATACTTCCTTGAATTGTGTTTCCAGCGGGTACGGATAATATGGATGACAAATCGCCATACATACCACCACCCATACAAAAAGGAGATCCTCATGAAAAGAAATTCTGCAGAATCATTTTTGATCATCGCCGGCCGGATGCTTGTTACCCCCTCAAATCGAGAACTGCTTGAAACATGGGTCCGCCGGACCCGGGCCGGGGCTGATTATCCGGAAATCCTGGGGTCATTACCCGCACGGGTCTGTAAGGCAAGCCCTTTAGTCCAGAATTGTATGGAACCTGGTTTGCAGTAAATAACTTTTTGTTATTTGAAGTATAAAAAATATTAGGTTGACATGCATTTGTATAACCATTTAAAATAATAAATTATAATTAATAGCGGAAGCAAAGCCAGAGAGGCAAAAATATTTTTTACAAGGCTCAGGATGCATCGTATCCCATACGTTATTTTTCAGGGAGGAAACATTAATCTGAATGGTACTCTTTTTTCTGTTGAGCGCCGGCGCTTATGTCGGCTGGAATATCGGGGCCAATGATTCGGCCAACTGTATCGGCACGACGATTGGATGCGGTCTTATATCTTTTAAAAAAGCGGTAGTGCTGGTGGCTGTTTTTGCCATCGTCGGCGGCATGCTGCAGGGTGAGCATGTCATGGAAACCATCGGCAAAGGGATCGTTAATGCAGATCTGAATTATACCGCCATCATGGTGGTGTTGATCTGTTCGGGTTTTTTTGTGACGCTGGCAACTTTTTTCCGAATTCCCACTTCGACCTCCCAGGCGATTGTGGGCGGTGTTGTCGGTATTGGCCTGGCGGTGGGTGCCCAGGTAAATTATTCCAAATTTATCACCATTGCCGGGAGCTGGATTGTCTGTCCCATCCTTGTACTGAGCTTTGCCTTTTCATTATCCAAATTACTGAATATGGGCCTGCAAAAATACCGGGGAAATCCGATGCGGGTGCGGATTACGCTTGGCTGGCTGGCCATATTATCTTCCTGTTATCTGGCCTATACCATGGGTGCCAACAATGCCGGCAATGCGGTGGGCCCCATTGCCAATCTAGGCATCGTCCACCCCAAAATTCTTCTGGCCATAGGGGGTATTTCCATTGCCCTGGGAGCTGTTACCTATGGTAAAAAAGTCGCTGATACCGTGGGGAAGGGGATCACGCCCCTCGACGTACCAGGCGCTCTTGTGGCCCAGGTAGCTTCGGCCGGCGGGCTGCATCTTTTTTCACTCCTCGGCATTCCGGTATCCACTTCTTCAGCCATAGTGGGTGCCGTAGTCGGTGTCGGCCTGATCAAGGGGGCCGGTGCCATCAGCAAAAAGACCATACTTACAATTCTCATCGGATGGGTGTTGACGCCCTGTCTGGCGGCAGGGTCCTCCTTTCTGCTGTATAACTTGATTCAAACTTTTTAATCTAGATTACGGTTCATTTGTTAAAACCATTTTACTTGGATATTAATTGCTGATAATAGTTGGCAGGCGTTTTACAGGTTCAAAGGCTGGAAAGCACTGAAGGCCTGACGGTTTCGGAGGTACTCACATCCTTCATGGCCCGACAAGGACAGCATGGAATGGTGAACAATTGAATATTCAACCGTATAAAACAAATGCAGGGCCCGATAATAGAAATAAGGAGCATTAGATATGTTTTTTAAAAAGGAAAAAGAGGTTGTTGAGCTGGTAATAAAACACGTTGATACAGTTGAAGCGTGCTTGACAACCGTTTTGGAATCGCTTGAAATCTACATTAATGACAATGTTAAGGAAGCCAAACCGCTGGCCCGTAAAGCCCGGGACCTTGAGTCTGATGCCGATCTTATCCGACACGAAATCAGAGACAAGCTGTATTCCGGTGCGTATTTGCCGCTGCTGCGTGAAGATATCTACAAGCTGGTGGAAAGTATCGACAGAGTCGCCAATGCCGGAGAGGCGGCCTGTGATTTTTTTCTCAATCAAAGACCGTTTATTCCTGAATCATTAAAAGCCTCATTTATTGAAATAAGCCGGGAATCCCTGGGCATTATCAAGCCGCTCAAGCTCTCGGTGCTTTGTTTTTTCAAGGGTGAGTGCAAAACAGACGTGGTGCGTGAGCATACCCGCGAGGTGGGGCTTCAGGAGTCGGTGGTGGATAAATTGGAATGGGACCTGACCAAGGCGATCTTCACCACTGAAGAGCAGGTGCTCGGGTTTAGCCACAAAAGGCACCTGAGACTCGGCCTGGATAATATCGTAGAGGTATCTGACCGGGCCGAAGATGCTGCCGATCAACTGGAACTGGCAAGTCTGAAAGCCATGGGTTAATCTCACCTAAAAAAAATAAATTCCTGCCGACCCAACCAATTTTATACGGACAAAAAAAGGATCGGGCACACATTTTTTGTGTTCCCGGTCTTTTTTTTGTATCAGTCAAAGATTTTCATGGCATCACCTAAGTGTGGGAACGATGAAGTGTCTTGAAGAGGTTGGATGCCGAGTCGTTGAATTGTGGGGAATGATAATAACCAATTGTTATTGAATACATGATTATTATTAGTTTGACTAATACTCCCAAAGGGCTAAAAACTACAACATTATTCAAGGCTCGAATACAAAATATTATTTTATTTTTTGGCATCAGCAAATTTGATGAATTTGTAAAAAACCCGATTTTCGAATGTTACCATTTGTTTAATATAAAGGAGGCTTGCAATGGATCTGAATAATCTACCGGACAACCCTTATTTTTTATTGACCCCCGGCCCTCTGTCCACCACCAAGAGTGTCAAGGCGGCCATGCTGCGTGACTGGTGCACCTGGGACGATGATTACAAAAGCATCGTTCAGGAAGTCCGCTCCGGCCTGGTTAGACTTGCGGTAAAGGATACTGAAAATTATACTGCGGTGCTGATGCAGGGCAGCGGCACGTTTTCAGTCGAATCCGTGGTTGGTACCATGATGCCTCAAAACGGCAGATTGCTTGTGCTTACCAATGGTGTGTACGGTAACCGGATCGGGCAGATTGCCGAAATTCTCAATATCGACACCGTCATTCAGGACAGCGGGGAACTCTATCCTTTGGATATTGAAAAGCTGGCGGTCATACTGGAACAGGACAAAACAATAACCCATGTTGCGGTTGTCCATTGCGAGACAACCACCGGTCGGCTGAATCCAATTGAAAAAATTGCGCCTGTCGTAAAAAAATACGGAAAAACTTTTTTTGTAGATGCCATGAGCAGTTTCGGTGGCGTGGCCGTTGATATGGAAAAACTGGATATTGATTTTCTGGTCAGCAGTGCCAATAAATGTATCGAAGGTGTTCCCGGGTTTGGTTTTATAATTGCCAAGAAATCCGCCATGGAGAAGATAAAGGGGCAGGCACGGTCCCTTTCCATGGACCTTTATGGTCAGTGGAAAACAATGGATAAGGATAAAGGTAAATGGCGTTTTACCTCTCCGACGCATGTTACCCGGGCTTTTCATCAGGCCATGAAAGAGCTGGAAGCAGAAGGGGGCATCGAAAAGAGAATTGCCCGTTACCGGGAAAACCACAGGGTCCTGGTGGATGGCATGCGAAAAATTGGTTTTAAGACCCTTTTGCCGGATGAGGATCAATCCTCTATTATTACCTCTTTCTACAGCCCTGAAGTGAAAAAATACAACTTCAAAAAATTTTATGACAAATTGAAATTAAAAGGATTTGTTATCTATCCGGGCAAGGTGACCCATGTGGATTCTTTCAGAATCGGCAATATCGGTCATATTTTCCCCGAAGATATGGCCGGCCTGGTAAAGGCGATTGAGGAAGTTATTTTTTGGAAATAATTTTTATAACCGCTCACAGTTGTCGGTTTACAGGTCACGGTTTGTCGATAAACTATGCAACGACTGGCTTTACCCGATCGTTGCAGCCATTTATTTTGCGCTTAACCTGACTGGGTGTAACGCATCAGCAGGCGTTGTTTGTAACTGTAAACCGTGAACGGTTACTTATTTTTTTATTCCCTCATTCTCAGCAAGACCATGCCTGTTTGAGGATGGTTTAATGCCCGGTCAACCTCTAAAAGCTGTAAATATTCATCCGGCACCACCACCACCGGGCCAAGATTGATCTCCTGCCGAATCTGCAGGCTGCACGTCCGGTCATCGATTTTTGAAATGGCCCGGGTATGAAGGCTTATGGTTCCCGACCTGGGCAGATGAAAAACAGATTCTTTGGGGGGGATAACTTCCATCGAATCGACGCCATCGGGCAGCAGCACTTCAATAGTAACTGATTGACGATTGAAAGAATTCCGATACATGGGGTTTGTGCGCCGATCCCGGCCGACACCGTTGATATTACGGATAAGTCCCGGGAGCTTGAGATAAAGATAATTATCCTGCCGCGTGGCATAGCCGCTTACCCGGGCGGAAAATGCTTCGATTCCCGGATAGGTATTATAGTCGATAGTATACTTTCCTTCTACTTTTGCACTTCGGCTCAGGCTGTCGGCCTGCTCCTGCAGGTGACGCCTGCGCTTTTCTGGCTGCATTTCACTGAATTGCCTGTGGAATTCTGCAAATTCATTGCCATAATACAGTATTGTTTTTTTGATAACGGCATCACCGTTTTCAAAGAGTTGAATACGGTAGGCATCGTCACGGCCATCGCGCAGATTTTCTGCCGCGGCCTGTATGGTTTCAAAACGGCCTGTGGATGCCACGATGCCCGGGAAACCGGCTAAAGGCGTCGTCCCCAGTTTCGCATACTGATCGGTGTCATTCAGGTAAACAAATCCTTTGGTGCTTTTTACCCGCACCAGAACGGTATCAAACCATTGAGGGGCCGGATATTCCCGCATGGCCTGCTGCATGTCCGCTACTCTTGAAGATTGAGAGACCAGGATATATTCAGGGTTGTACCCGGCAGCATTCAGGAGGGCATATAAAAGCACGGCCCGGTCAGCCCAGTTGCCATATCCATCGGCCAGGGTCCGGGTCGCCGGTGTGATCTTGTCTAAAGGCAGTTCGCTGAGCCCGATATTAATGGGTTTGATTTGTCGGGCCACAAAGTCGCGGATGGCTTTGATCCGGCCGATATCGTCCATTGAATTTTCGATCAGTTCCCGGGCCTTTGTGATGATTTTCGGCTGGAACAGGGCCGCTTGCTGCAGGGCCCGGTATACTTTCTCAGAGTAGGCTTCCCAACTGCCTGCGGATACAAAAAGGACCGGATTAAATCCGTACCAGGCCGGCAGTTTTTTTTCCCGCTTGACCGGAGCGATATGCTCAGCCGTGAATTCATATAGGGTTGATTCTCCTTTTGTCCTGGAATTTTTTGTAATCACCCGGTCAATGGGACGTTTCCATATTTTGCCCAGTCCCAGTCCCTGGTCCGCCCTTAAAATTTTTATTGGCAAATTTGTCGGGATTTGCAGTCGTATTGTTTTTTTTACGATAGGATCGGTGTAGCGAAACACAGGGTTTGCCGAAAAAAAGCGGCTATGGCTTCTTGAGTCATGTTCCGGCACCCTCATCTCTTTCCTGAAAAAATTTCCCCCGATAGAGAAAAAACTTTGATTTTTTTCCCGGCGCACAAC
Source organism: uncultured Desulfobacteraceae bacterium (assembly GCA_964522985.1). Lineage (GTDB taxonomy): Bacteria > Desulfobacterota > Desulfobacteria > Desulfobacterales > 4572-123 > 4572-123. Next base: position 7,581 of record CAZFXX010000005.1, on the reverse strand, counting down.
CGTAAGCTCAATAATGCTGCCCTCTTCAACGCCCGGAAGACTGACAACCATGATTTTGGCGGCAGGGTACCGGGGGGCGCCGCCGACCCAGGAGGCATCCATTATATTGATTTGTTGACGTTTAACCGTTTTAACTTTTCCCAAAGATGTCGTAACACTGGCATTTTTCAGGTGTACTTCCTCCCAGATAGGATTATAATCCATACGGATATCACTGTATTTTTTTTTGCCGGCATAGGTCAGCACCTTGATTTTTACATTTCGGGTCTCTGTCCAGCAGCTTGTATCTTTCACCTTGTATTCTATATCTTCATTCAGGATGACGGCATCGGCCTGAAAGGCTGAATACCATTTTTTCGCGGCCGGGTCCGGACTTATCAGCGGGGGGTGGAAGAGAACCAGCTTTTGATTGCCAGATTCTATTTTTTTCAGCGTTTCCCTGAGTGAGATGTACTGGTCCGGGGTATATTCCGGCAGGTTAAGTTTAAACGTCTTTTCACTGTGGAGCGTATCGTCCTCCAGCAACAGGTTACATGACCAGGTGACACCCGGAGTTTCAACGATTGGGAATTGCGGCAGGTTTTTCAGCTTTCCCACGGCCCGGTTTAACTTCAGGTCCATGGTTTCCCTGACACCGCATGCATATTCGGTGAGGATCGGATATTTGCGTTTTTCAAGCCCGGTGCGACCCAGCAGGTAGTGCACCATGCCAAGGCTGCCGCCCATTTTCAGCAGCGGCATCATGATTGTATCATCCCCGGTAACCCGGATATCTCCGGATTCAAAGGCAAGCGTTACCGTCAGCACTTGAGTGGTATCGAGCATGTTTTCGGGCAAAACGGTGTAGCTTGTAAGCTTTGCCCCAGGTGCAACATCCTTGATTATTTTTTCAAAAAATCCCCGTTGTTCATCCGGAGATATTCTTGCAAAAAACCCCCGGTAAGCATTATCGTTGATTCCGTTAAAGTGCAGTTTTGATTCGGCTGTCAGGTGACCGTCGGCGTCAAGGGACCCTTTGGTGGCGATGACCATCATGTTCTGTTTAGCGGGTGTCACGGGGCTTGTCAGCAATGTTTCGCCTGCAGGCGTTGCTACAAGATAGCTCTGGTTGCCCAGATAGCTTGGAAACATCCGGCGGGTATTTTCATCGGTGGCATCCATCAGCAGGTAAGATCCGTCTTTCTCACGTACGGCGGTAATCGCGTGGTTAAAGAAAGGCTGGGGCACTTCGGGATCTTTTTTAGGACCGTTCATGATCAGGGTTGGATAGGCTTCCAGTCCGGCAATTCGAAGCATGGCCGCCAGCAGGGCCGCTTTGTCACGGCAGACGCCGGCGCGCTGGTCAAAGGTCATGCTCACCGGGTGGGGTTCATAGCCCGGAGCGTCTTTTTCCACCGTAAGGCCCAGGTAGCGGACTTTCTGGGAAACCCAGGTAAATATCGCCTGAATCTGCTGGTCGGGGTCCTCTGTGTTTCGGGTCAACTCCGTCACCATGGCCCGCATGGCCGGGGTAATTTTTTCAAGATTGGGCTCGCAAAGGCCCCAGTACCATCGGGAGATGGATTCCCAGTCCTTTATTGTGCTGACTAGCAGGCGTTGAACCTGGGTATAAAAGGACGGCATATTAGGCTCGGGAATTGCCAGGGGAACGTTTTTGGCGATCCATTCATAGACAATGGAATTTTCCCGTTCATGTTTTTTAAACGTTACGGTACCTGGAATTTTGGATTTTAGGGCAATCCGCTGTAATGGCTTATTTCTTGGCGCAACCACCGTAAAGGCGGACCGTTTGATGGGACTGGTTCCCTCAAAGGTTACATAATCACTCCAGGTGCCGGGGGTGTGTACCTTTGTGAAATTGTCGAGGATGATATAGTGGAGCGTATCGCCCAGATTCAGATCGGGTATATTCAGGCGTAAAATCTTATTGTTGGGGTTGTATATGTTGGATTTCATCTGGGAAGGCTCGATCATGGTCCGGCTTTTGCTGCCGGTATCCACTGTTTTGAGCGTGCCATCGCCGGAAATGATTTCCACCAGCTTGAAGGCGGTATCATTGTATGGGATAGTAAAGGATGAAGACAGGGTTTTGAGGCTGCTGCGGCCCTTTTCGGTGAGAATTTTAGTGTAGCATTCAAACCACTCGATATAGGTGCCGTCCTCTCGGTATTTGATCCATTTATGCATGCCAACATCTACGGTATCGGCATTGGGGTACTTGATTTGGGTTACCTGGGCCGCTGCCTTGAGCGCCCTTGATTGATCGAGCATACCCGGATATAGCGTTTCGGTCTGTGCCATTGAGATGGGCACATAGTACAGCAGGATGAATGTGGCGATGGTCAACAGCAGTCGAATCGTGATGCGGAATTTTTTATTCATTTAGAGTTTCCTGTCATAAAGATCGAAATGACAAACAAATTACAAGAATCAAATACCAAATTATAAACAGATCACAATGATCGAATAGCAGATGATAAAAAATAGCAATAACCAAATGACAAATGATAAACAAATCACAACAATCAAATGATAAATTATAAACAGATTACAACTGATAAGTTATTTTTGATCTTATTTGAGATTTGGATATTGCATTTTGAAATTTTCAGTTTATCCTAGTTAGTGTCCATCCAGAAATGAAGGTTTTTGTTAAAGATCAAGACATGCACAAAAATAACCGGAGGCATATATTTGATATTCCGAGGATTATTTTTGTGCATAACGATGAGATTGGGCAAAAAGACCATTTCTGGACGGACACTATCTATCGCTTCACTGCTTCACGCAGATGAATGGCACACGGTTGTTTTTGTCCACTCAAAACAGTGAAGCGCCTTGTTTATTTTCAGCCTAAGAGGGCTTACTTGGTCAATGTCACCACTGCAAATCCGGCTTTGGTGCGTTTGATCAGGAAGCTGACAGGATCTCCTCTTTGAATTTTATTTAGCTGTTTGGCATAGGTTTCCAGAGTGGTGACTTTTTTATGGTTCACCTCTTTGATCAGGTCGCCCTGCCGGATTCCGGCCTTGTCGGCTTTGCTGGAATTTTTAACCTGGGTGACGAGTAGCCCCTGTTCATCTTCGGAAAACCCCAGCCGAGTTGCCATTTCCGGTGTTAATTCGGACAGGGTGATACCCAGATTGCTGGTTGTTTCACGGTCATCCCTGGCCTGCAGGGTGGTATCGTCGCGTTTTTTAAGTTTGACGTGAACGATTTTTTCAGTGCCGTTTCGTAAAATTGTGATCGCTGTTTTTTTACCGATTCGGCTGGCGGCAATGGCGCTGGAAAGCTCGCGGGTGGTGGTGACTTTTTGATCGCCCACGGCAACGATGATGTCATGGGGCCGGATTCCCCCCTTGTCGGCTGGATCATCTTCATATATCTGGGTGACCAGTACGCCTTTTTGATTTTTCAGACCGTAGTAGTCGGTCAGTTCCGGGGTCAGGTCCTGAATGGCCACACCCAGCCATCCGCGGGTGACCTCGCCGTTGTTTTTCAGTTGTTCGATAATCCCCCGGGCCAGGTCCACCGGAATGGCAAATCCGATTCCCTGCCCACTGGCCACAATGGCGGTGTTGATTCCCACCACTTCTCCCTTCATGTTGAGAAGGGGGCCGCCGCTGTTTCCCGGGTTGATGGATGCATCGGTCTGGATAAAATCGTCATACGGGCCGGATCCTATAATACGGCCCTTGGCGCTTACGATGCCCGCGGTTACGGTCTGTTCCAGTCCAAAGGGACTGCCGATGGCCACCACCCAGGAGCCCACTGCAAGTTTATCAGAATTACCTAGTTGCAGAGGCGTCAGGTCTTCGGATGCACTTATTTTTATCAAGGCCAGGTCGGTATTGGGATCACGTCCCACGACTTCGGCGTCAAACTCTTTTTCATTGGCCAGCTTGACTTTGATCTGGTCGGCATCTTTGATCACATGGTTATTGGTAACGATATAGCCCTGGCGGTCAAGGACAAACCCGGATCCCAGGCTGTGTTGTTTGAATTGACGGGCAGGGCCTTCCCTGAAAAAATCCCGGAAAGGATCTTGACCGCGGAACGGCTGGCCGAAAAAGTGCTGAAACACGCGGCCTCCATCCTTGACGGTTTTTACGGTTCGGATATTGACCACCCCGGGCCGGGCTTCTGCAGCCAGATGCGTGAAATTTCCCGGAATCAAATTGGCACTGTCGCCCCAGGCGGCAATTGCACTTTGCGGGCCGACAAAACCTCCCAGACCTAGGGTGATCATGACAATTATGATAATTCGGGTAAAATGTTTGATGGTTTTCATGGTTTTTCCCTCCGTTGTTTTATGACTGGGTTTAAATTATTGTAACCATTCCCGGAATGTTCAAATTAAAAATTTGGTTTTCATGCTTTTGGACTGTTGATGAACGAATTGATTTTGGGACCAAATCTATCAATTATTTTATAAACTTGTTTCATTTCCCCTAAATCCCAATTATCTATTTTCCAATTTTAAGGTTTAAACCGTGAACGGCTATCAACTATTCAAATGATTGGTTGATAAGACAATATCCTACGATAATGCGTTACTCTCCTGATCTGTCGTTAAAAGAATAATAACGCAGGGAGTTAACCAGAAGATGACATAAAAATTACCAGATGGTAATCTTTGGGGAATTGGTGGTTTTTTTCAGACATTCGATTTGGGAAGGATTACGCTGAAGAGGCTTCCGCGGCCGGGTATACTGTCCACCGTGATGTTTCCGCCGTGGGCCCGGGCAATTGCCCGGCACAGACTCAACCCCAGTCCAACGCCGGATCGGGAGGTGTCCTGGGGCCGGCTGGCGTCGCAGCGAAAGAAGCGGTTGAAAATTTGGGATTGATCCGCCGACGAGATGCCGATCCCGCTGTCTTTGGCTGTAATTAATATTTCTCCCCCCTTATCCTGGCCGATGGCAAGATCCACACGGCCACCGGAGGGTGTGTATTTGAGGGCGTTGTCAACAAGATTGCCGATCATTCTCTGCAGCATCCGGATATCCCCGTGATACAAGAGTGTATCGGGTGTGCGGCAGCTCATGGTGATGTTTTTATCCTCTGCAATGGGCCGGAACAGTTCCCCGGCCTGACGGACCAGCTTTGCCGGATCCAGTTTTTTCGGATTCAGTTTTTCAACACCGGCTTCGGTCCGTGAGATCACCAGCATGGTGTTGATAATGCCCAGCAGCCGGTCGCATTCTTCAATGACCCCGGCTGCCATGGATTCATAATCCCGGACATCGGCATCGGTGGTCAGCGTGATTTCGGCAATGCCGCGAATCCGGGTCAGCGGGCTTTTCAGATCATGGGCGATATTGTCGTTCATTTCCCGGATACCGGTAACCAGGGTCTCGATGCGGTCCAGCATTCCGTTAAAGGTGATGGCCAATTGATCGATTTCATCGCCGCGGGGTTTTACGGGCACCCGCTTGTCCAGGGCACTGCCGGATATGCGCCGGGCCGTACGGCTGATGTCCGCCACCCCGGCAAGGGCACGGCGGGCCATGAACATCCCGATCAGGACCGCCACAAGGAAAAGACCGGTCATGACCAGCATGAAAATTTTACGGAAGGCTTCAATAACGCGGGTTTGATTTTCCATGGAGCGTCCCAGTTGCAGGATAATGCCCGGGCCGATAATGCTGTACAGTATCCGGATTTTGTGTTTGCGTCCCCTGATAGTAAGGGTTTCAAAAACATTCAGCCGTCCTTCCAGCAGCATCCGGATCGCAGAAGGGCCCACCCGGATATTCTGCCAGTAAGACATATTGGATGATGAAAAGGTAATTCCGTTGGGATACAGCAGGCGGAAAAATATTTTCCGTTCGCCGGCTGCCTGGGATTCGAGGATGGCCACCCGTTTGACCGCTTCAAGGCCTTTGGCTGAAAAAATAGATGAAAAGGTGCTGACCTGGCTGAGAAGTTCCTGATCCGTCCAATATCGCAATACCGAAGTCATCATAAGATAAAAAATAAAAAATGCCACACATGCGGAAAAAGTAAAGATCCCGGCATACCAGAGCGTCAGCCGAAAGGCCAGTGTGTGACGGATTCTATACAGGCTTTTTAAGGACATATCCGGCCCCGCGTATGGTGTGGATCATTTTTGGGGAAAATTCTTTGTCGATTTTGTCCCGCAATCTTGAAATACGGGCCTCCACGACATTGGTCATGGGATCAAAATGATAGTCCCAGACATGCTCCATAATCATGGTTTTTGAAACTACACGGCCGGCATTTCGCATCAGGTATTCCAGCAGGGAGTATTCCAGCGGCTGGAGTTCGATTTTTTTGCCTGTCCGTTTAACTTCACGGGTAATCAGATTCAGGGAGATGTCTCCTGCGGTCAGATGGGTGGGTTCGGAGATATTGCCGGCACGCCGCAGCAATGCCTGCACCCTGGCCAGCAGCTCGGAAAAGGCAAATGGTTTGGGCAGATAGTCGTCACTTCCGGCTTGCAGTCCCCTTACCCGGTCCCTGGTGGCCCCCTTTGCACTGAGAATAATCACCGGCGTGTTGACCCGGCTGCTGCGCATTTTTTTAATCAGTGTCAGGCCGTCCAGTTTCGGCAGCATGACATCAATAACGGCAGCGTCATACGGCTCGGTCATAATCAGGTGCAGCCCGGTTTCACCGTCAACGGCATGGTCCACGGCAAATCCTGCGGATTTCAGTCCTTTCTGTACAAATGAGGCGATTTTCAAGTCGTCTTCAACCAGAAGAATACGCATTGTGTGAGCCTTTTTATTTAGCCACTTCTGTGTCACATGAAGCGTCGATTGGAAACGATATTTTTAATTTAATCAGTATTATATATACAAATATAGAGGCAGGATACAAGTATTTATTGTATTTGTCCCAAAATTTTTTTTCAAATTATATCACCAAAATACAAAATCAACAAAGTGTAAACCGCTTTTAATTCGTCGTTAAAAATACTACTTATTTTTTGATTTTACCATATGGTATTCATCTTTCATGACGCTCCTGATGACGTTATTTTCGGACATCTTCAGATGTTTACATTTCTCTTGACAAATTTATATAAAGCATCAATTATTCTCATATTTATTGTCTTGAAAAACTCTGCTCTTTGGGCTTACACTAAATACCGGCCCGTTGGGTCGGGTTGCTATTTATTTATACTGGACAAGGAATCTATCAACATGTTGACTGATAAAAAAATAAGTTTCATCGGAACCGGAAATATGGGGGAAGCCCTGGTCAGCGGGCTGATCTGTTCCGGCTCTTCAAAAGCGAAAAATATTACCTGCTCGGATATCCGGGAAGGTAATCTTGAGGTTATCAAAAAAAAATACGGTGTTGCCACCACCACCAGCAACATTGAAGCCGTGCAGGCCGGGGAAATTATTATTTACGCCACCAAACCCCAGATTATCGCCAGCGTACTCAGCGAAACCGCTGAATCTCTTGATATGTCCAAACTGATTATTTCCATTGCCGCCGGTGTCCCCATGGCGGCCATTGAAACCAGTCTTAAAAAGGAACTTCGGCTGATTCGGGTGATGCCGAATATCGCAGCCTTTGTTAAAGAAAGTGCGACTGCCGTGGCCG
>CAZFXX010000004.1:0-34553 GCA_964522985.1 uncultured Desulfobacteraceae bacterium | reverse complement strand
CCTTAATCGGGTACGGCTTGATAGTGAATAATAAATAGTGAAAATTGAATAATTAAGGCATTTTATCGTTTTTATAGATAAAAAGACAGAGCAGAGTGATACCACAAACATTCAATTTTCAATCGTCAACACCAATGATAAGCAGGAATGCCTTTAAAAGCAATACCTGCAATGAAACCGTTCACGATTATAAGCATGGGGGTATGGACAAACCGTGAACGGTATCAACGTGGATAGCCGGTAATTTCCCGGATACGGTCGTAAAAAGGTTTCAACCGGCCGTACATCTTTTTGTATACTTTATTAAAAAGAGCGTCATAGAGCCTGTGGTTTTTATGATCGGGCTCATAGACATCACCCATGTGGGTCATGGCGTGGACGGCCGTTTTAAAATCGGGATACAGCCCGAGCCCCACTGCGGCATCGATGGCCGCCCCCAGCCCGGATGTTTCGTACAGGTGAGGACGAGCCGTGGGTAGCCCGAAGATATCGGCGGTTATTTGCATGGCACTGTTACTCTGGGAGCCGCCGCCAGATACCCGCAGTTCGGTGATGGCTGTTTTGGCCCGTTTTTCGATCCGTTCTTTGCCCTCCCGCAGGGCATAGGCAAGCCCTTCCATAATGGCACGATACAGATGTGCCCGGGTATGGACGTCCCCAAATCCAATAATGGCGCCCTTGGCCTCGGGACCCGGCAGTTTGAGGCCTGGGGTCCAGTAGGGCTGCAGCATCAGTCCCATGGAGCCGGGAGGGACATCCTCCACCAGACGATCGAACAGTTTTTCCACTGCAACACCCTCTTTGGTTGCCTTTTCCACTTCTGCATGGCCGAATTCATCCTTGAACCAGCTAACCATCCAGTACCCTCTGAATATCTGCACTTCCAGGGTGTGGTATCCGGGCAAGGCCGAAGGATAGGGGGGCAGCAGGGGAATGGCTTCCACATATTTTTTAAACGTCACGTTGATGGTAGCTGTAGTGCCGTAGCTGAGGCAGCCCACCGAAGGGGCCAGACTGCCGCATCCGAGTACTTCGCAGGCTTTGTCGGCCGCAGCGGCGATGAGCACTAGGCCTTGTGGAATACCGGTTGCCCGGGCAGCCGCACTTGAAATCTCGCCCAGGGGCTGACCCGGCGGTAAAAGCGTTGGAAGCAAACTGCGATCCATGGGCAGGACTTTCCATTTCCAGTCCCAGTTGCGGGCCCAGTCAAACCGCCGGTAATCAAACGGCAGGTAGCCCACCGTACAGCCCAGGGAATCCGTAAAGACGCCGGTCAAACGATAGGTGAGATACGCCGAGAGCAGCAGGTACTTATCGGTTTTTTTCCATATTTCAGGCTGAAAGGTCCTGATCCAGTTGATTTCCGCTTCCTGCTGAAGATAGCTAATTGTGCTTTCGAGGCGGACAATCTTGAAAAGGGCACCCCACAGTCCGCCCAAAGACGGCTGGTCATAAGCTTTTCGCTGGTCGAGCCATAAAATGGCCGGACGCAGGGGGTTGCCGTGACGATCCAGATTAATCACTGTGCCCCGCTGGGTTGTCAGGGCAACGCCGGCCAGGCGTTCTTTCATGCCGGGGTTTTTCTTCCACAGTCCCTGGCAAGCCTGACACAGGGCCTGCCAGAAAACATTCGGGTCCTGTTCGGCCCAGCCCGGGTGCCTTGAAAAATAGGGCGTAAAGGTGACCTGCTGTCGGGACAGAAGCTGCCCCTCAAGGTCAAAAACCAGGGCTTTGATGCTCTGGGTTCCGTTGTCAATAGCCAGAATAAGATCTTTATCGCTCATGGCACCTTTCCGTTTAAAACGTTAAAACTGGACAATACTCATATACTCTGCTTCGGCTTTTGGGGCAAGTCAAGCCCCAGGGTACCACCGGGGTTCATGATATTGCCGGGGTCAAAATGGTTTTTTAAGGCCCGCAGAATGTCCATCTGGGGTTTACCCAGGTGCTTCTCCATCCATGGGGCAATCATTTTGCCGATGCCGTGATGGTGACTCAGGGAACCGCCGGCACTCTGGATCTGGTCGATGATCCCTTTTTGAAATTTACGATATTCCTCGACATCGTTCATTTTGGCGATAAAAATAAAATAAAGATTGGTTCCCTGGGGGTAGAAATGGGAGGCATGGGCCATGCAGATGGTGGCAGGCCTCTCTTTAATAAAAGTGCGCACCTTCCGGTGTAAATTATGAAAATTATCCCAGGTAACCCCGGATTCCAGGGTATCGATCAAAATGCCGAAATCATTCAAATCCTCGCGCATGTAGGGATCCAGATAACGGCTTTTTTCCCACTTATTTACCGGATAGCCGGTAATGTACATGCCTTTGTGGCTGCGGCATATTTTTTTGACTCTTTTTTTTATATTGGCGGCATACGCCTTTTCGCCTTCGGCTCTGCCGATGAAAAGACAGCGCTGCATGGGCTTGAAATCGCGCCATTTCATCAAGGTGTCGATCATCGTGCCTTCAATGCCGTATAGTTTCAAGGCAACATCGGTTTCTTCGGAATCGGAGATCCGGAAAACCGACGGTATTCCAAAACGGCCCTGACAGATCTCACGGGCTGCCGTCACCGTATTTTTCCAGTCAGGAAACACAAAGGCGAATTGTTGCCTGTTTTCCGGCATATACCGGAAGATTTTAAGGGTAGCGGCCACCATTACACCAAAGGCGCCTTCACTGCCTTTCATGATATCATTTATCCGGGGGCCCATCGCCGTACCCGGAAAATCAAGGGTTTTGAAAGTGCCGGCAGGGGTAACATATTCCTGGCTCAGAACGATATCGTACATATCACCATAACAGGAAGATTCCTGCCCGGAACCCAGCGCTGCTATCCAGCCGCCCACAGTGGAGTATTCAAAAGACTGGGGGAAATGCCCGCCGGTATAGCGTGCGGCGGCTTTGAATTTTTCCGGGGCCTGATTAAGGAATTTTTCATAAACAGGTCCCATGATACCGGGTTCCACGGTAATGGTCTGATTCTTCTCACTAAATGCCAGTACACGGTGCATGTGTGTGTTCATCACCATGGTAACCCCGCCCTTTGTATTCCTGAATCCGAAATTCACCGAACTACCGCCGCCAAAGACATACAGGGGCAGTTTCCGGGCAGTACAGAACGCAACAACCCACCGGATATCTTCCCTGGTGCGGGGATGAACCACCAGATCGGCAGGTGCGTCGTTGATTCCGCTTCTCAGGCAAAGGGCCTCTTCCATGGTTTTACCGCTGGCGTATTTCACCCGGGAATAATCATCGGACATCACGTTTTCAGGGCCCACGATGGCGGCAAGAGCCTCTATCTGTTCCCGGGTCATGCTGCTTGGCGGTACATTTTCCACCGTCATATTCCCCGGGTTGTTTTTTTTTACAAAATCCGCATCGGTTAGGTGAAATTTTTCTTTTATAAGCCGGTAGAGTCTTTTGTTGGGATGCTTGAATACAGCCGGATCACCCCATTTAAAAATACTGCGATAGCTTCCGGCAGGTGGCGGATCATTTGTCCAGCGCGGTTGAAAAGTATTGTTTTTTGACATGATATGACGCTCCTGTCGTTTTTAAGGTCGCCGTATAGGGCCCGGTCGGCAGTTTATGAACCTGCTGCCACAGATCAAGATAGGATTGAATTTCCGCTTCCCAACGTTCCGGACCCCAGGACAGGGCTGGTTTACACAGTGTTTGAATTCTTTTCAGATAAGGCCTTCCGCCGTAGGGTGTCAACAATCCGAGACGTACTCTTCTCAACAGCAGGTCGGAAAGGTGGTGCACCCATTCATGTTTTGCCAGAAACGGCAGTTCAGCCCAGAGAACGGCGGTGTCACCAATGGTTTTAAGATCACCGGGCGCCGCCTGCCGCACCATCTCGACGGCACCATTGCCGTAACGCCCGAAAAGCCGTCGCCATGTCCCGCTTGACAGACCGCGGTCTTCAATCGGCGCACAGGGAACCAGTGAAAAGGCCGGCATGCGCACTCTATTTTCAGAGCATTCGGGCAGAAACGGACGGACGGCTTTCAGCGCATCCCAGGCCAGTCTGCGAAAGGTGGTGAGCTTTCCGCCCGTAACGGTAACAAGGCCCCTGTCCTTCCATACAACATGTTCTCGGGATTCTTCAGAGGCAGGTTTTTTCCCGCGACTGAGCACCGGCCTGATACCCGCAAAGGTGGCAATACAATCCTGCGCGGAGATTGCCCTACGAAATGAAAAAAGAAAACGAATTCCTTCCAGAAGATACGCTGCCTCTTTAACGGTGATGGCCGGTTCGGCAGAAAGGTTTTGGTCATGATCAATATCTGTCGTCCCCACCAGAACGACATTTTCCCAGGGAACGGCAAAGACACTGCGGTGATCTGCCACGTGGTTGAAACTGATGCCGCACGTGAGCGGCAGGACGGTCTTCGGAAAGACAAGGTGACTGCCACGCAACGGCCTCAGATGCAGATTCTTTTTAGGAGAAGGATGCAGGCGATCGGCCCAGACACCGGTGGCATTGATGACGGCCCGGGTGGTCAATTCGCGGGTAATGCCGCTTTCTGTGTCCCGGATTTTTACACCGGCGATATTTCCGCTGTTGTCACGCAGTATTGCACTTGCCCTGGTATAGTTCAGGGCAGTCCCACCGGCGGCAACTGCTTCGCCGAGCAGCCGTAAAACCAGGCGGCAGTCATCGACCTGTGCGTCGTAAAAGCTGTACCCACCAAGCAGACCAATGCGCCTGATCCCGGGGGCAAGGCGCGAAAATGCGTCTTTTTGATAATATTTATGACTGCGCTTTAAGGCGATCAGATCATACAGGCCAAGGCCGATTCCCATGGCCAGTCTGCTGGGTTTTTGGTTGTAAAAAACAGGTACCAGAAATTTTAGCGGTTCAACCAGACCGGGCGCGTCCTGCAGCAGGTGTTCGCGTTCAATGACCGATGCCCGGGTGAGCAGCAACCGCCCCTGTTCGAGATAACGCAGCCCCCCATGGACCAGTTTGGAAGAGCGGCTGGAGGTTCCCCATGTGAAATCATTTTGCTCAAGCAGCAGCGGGTTCAGTCCCAGACGAACGGCTTCACGTAGAATTCCAGCCCCGGTAATTCCGCCCCCGATAACGATAAGGTCCCAATTCTGTTTTAAATCATTAAGATTCATAGGCAGCTTTTGGCATCCTTTATGATAAACCAGAAGTAGCTTGCGCTTTGATTATTTTATATTGCCGGATGGACACCATCTGATTTCAAGTTTCAGCATCGTGGAACAGGTTAAAAAAAATTCATAGTATGATCCGGCAGATAAAGGATGTCATTTTTTTATACCCGGATGGGAACTGTTTTGCAAGCGACTGTCATTTAATAGAGGGCATGTTTCAGGATATTTTTTTAAATGCAGTTGCCCCCGGGAATAAAAAAGAAGTCTCTTGAAAACCCCTTTAAACTCATGTTATTTAATCCTGATTAAAATAAAATAGTGCGATGTGTGCGATGTGGTGAACGATTACGGGGAATTTTAAACTATGAAAAAAATTGCCATTCTCCCGGGAGACGGTATCGGACCTGAAGTGATGCAGGCGGCAGTCAACGTGATGGACGCCGTTCAGGAAAAATATTCAATCAAACTCCAGTATCAGTTCGGAGATGTGGGCGGTGTCGCTATCGATAAACATGGGCATGCCCTGCCCGATGAAACCCTGGAAATTTGCCGCCTGACAGATGCCGTTCTCTTTGGTTCAGTGGGCGGCCCCAGGTGGGAGCATCTTCCACCGGACCGGCAACCTGAAAGGGCAGCGCTTTTACCCCTGCGTCGCCATTTCAAGCTTTTCTGCAACCTTCGGCCCGCCGCTATCTTCCCGGCCCTGGCCGATGCCAGCCCGCTTCGGGCTGATATTGCAGCCCGCGGTTTTAACATCCTGTGTATCAGAGAATTGACCGGCGGCATCTATTTCGGGCAGCCCAAGGGGAGAGAGGGGCAGGGAATTGCGGAAAAGGCATTTGATACCCTGGTGTATACGCGCGGTGAGATTGAGCGAATTGCAAGGGTGGCCTTTTCCACGGCTCGGAAAAGACGCAAAAAAGTAACTTCCGTTGACAAGGCCAATGTTTTGACAAGCATGGTGCTATGGCGGGAAGTTGTCAATGAAGTGGCCCGGGACTATGCGGATGTTGAATTAAATCATATTTATGTGGACAATGCCACCATGCAGCTGGTTAAAAACCCGCACCAGTTTGACGTACTTTTGTGCCCCAATATGTTTGGTGATATCATCTCAGATGAATGTGCCATGATTACCGGTTCCATGGGCCTTCTGGCATCCGCAAGTATTAATGAAACCGATTTTGGACTCTATGAACCCGCCGGCGGCTCGGCCCCAGATATCGCCGGAAAACAGATTGCCAACCCGATTGCCCAGATTTTATCAGCCGCCATGATGTTCAGATACAGCCTTCAGCATGAAGCTGCGGCCCAGGGTATTGAAAAGGCCGTTGCCCGGGTACTGAGAGCCGGGGTAAGGACATCCGATATTGCCAAGGATGGAGAGAAGGCCGTCGGGACAGCCGTTATGGGTGACCGGATTATTGCAGCGTTGATGGGGCTGTAATTTTTGTTGACATAAAAAACGCAAATTTCAAAATTTAGATATTACAATCGAGTAACAGGGAGTGCATTATGGAAAACATGCTGGTTACGGGCGGCTGCGGATTTATCGGATCCAACTTTATCCGATTCCTTCTGGAAGTATCTGATTTTTCAGGAAAAATAATTAATCTGGACAACCTGACATATGCCGGTAATATTGAAAATCTTGCCAGCACAGCAGCGAATTTTCCAGATCGGTATACTTTTATCAGAGCAGACATCTGCGAACCGGAAATACTGGATGAAATTTTTCAGACCTACAAAATTGACACGATATGCCACTTGGCTGCCGAATCACATGTGGACAGGTCCATCGTGACGCCCGACGCCTTTATCCAGACCAACATTACAGGGACATTTAATCTGCTGGAACTGGCCCGGAAAAATCAGGACCGGATGGAACTTTTTCACCATGTCAGCACGGATGAAGTCTACGGCAGTCTTGGAGAAACAGGTTTTTTCACAGAGCATACACCCTATGACCCCAGCAGCCCCTATTCAGCATCCAAAGCCGCTTCGGATCATCTTGTAAAAGCTTACAGCCGTACCTACGGTCTCCCGGTAACCATTTCAAACTGTTCCAATAATTACGGGCCCTACCAGTTTCCTGAAAAATTGATACCCCTTGTAACCTTTAATGCCCTTGAAGGAAAGGCTTTGCCGGTGTACGGTGACGGCCGAAATGTCAGGGACTGGCTCTATGTCATGGATCACTGCAGGGCCATATGGCAGATCATGTGCCACGGAACCCGGGGAGAAACCTATAATATCGGCGGCCGGTGCGAAAAATTCAATATTGATGTGGTAAAAATTATTTGCGATTACCTGGACGATATCACCCCTGATACCGATATCGGACCTCGCAGGAAGCTGATTACATTTGTAAAGGATCGGCCGGGACACGATTTGCGGTATGCCATCGATTGCAGCAAAATCGAAACGGCGTTGGGATGGGTGCCCATGGAATCCTTTGCCAGCGGCATCAAAAAAACCATTCAGTGGTATCTGGATAACCAAAGATGGGCCGCACGGATCAAAAGTGGGGAATATATGACATGGATCGAGGAACACTATGGACAACATACCGAAAATAAAAAATAAAAAAGGCAAAGACGCCATCATCTTTCCCCTGGATGTGCCTTCGGTGGAACAGGCCCGGTACTATGTGGAGCTGCTGGGTGATTATGTGGGGATGTTCAAGGTGGGGCTGGAGCTTTTTATCCGCTCCGGCCCGGAGCTGATACGCCTGATTCGGGATAGCGGCAGGGCCGGGATTTTTCTGGATCTGAAACTGCACGATATCCCGGTCACCGTATCCCGGGCTATGGAAAGTATTGCCGAGCTGAATGTTGATCTGGCCACGGTTCACTGCGGGGAAAACGCCGATATGCTGGAAGCGGCCGTCAAGGCCAGCCGCGGCCGGGTCGGTGTTCTGGGGGTAACGGTTTTAACCAGCGTGGACAGCGATGATATTCGAAAAGCCGGATTCCGGCGGGAATTTTCCGATACCCTCTCCGCCCTGGTGATGAAAAGGGCAGCCATGGCCAAATCCGCCGGCTGCACCGGCATCGTCTGTTCAGGACTTGAAGTTAAAACAATCAAGCAACATCTGGGTAAAAAATTTTTAGCGGTAACACCCGGCATCCGGCCGCTATTCAAAGCTTCCAGCCTGGATGACCAGCGTAGAATTACAACACCGGCCGAGGCGGTTCAAAACGGCGCCGACTATCTTGTGATCGGGAGGCCCATCCGGGATGCCGGCGATCCCTGCCGGGCTGCCGAAAAGATCGCCCTGGAGATTGAAGACGCATTATAATTGACGATAGCCTAACCTGGCAAAGCCAGAGCCAAATTGAATATTGAAAAGTGAGAACTGAAAACTTGTGGTATCGCTTCGCTCTATCTTTTATTAAAATCGATAGCATTCCGTCATTATTCATTTTTCACTATTCACTTTTCAATTATACCAGCCACCTCATGCTCTATTTTTTTGACATAAAAAACAAGAATTTCAGAATTTAGATACTAAAGTATAGCCCTTCGGGGTAGGGCCGGCAATTTTTAAAAACCAAAAAAATACCGGCCGCAAATAAACATCAGGATACATACAGCAAGTACCAGAACAAACAGCAACTGGTCCTGTTTAAAACTTTTCATGGGGGCTATTCTTTGTCAAGGCCGAAAGCCGTATGCAGCGCTCGGACCGCCAGTTCGGCATACTTTTCCGTAACCACGCAGGAAATTCTGATTTCAGACGTCGTGATCAACCGGATATTAATATTTTCCGCCGCCAGCGTTCCAAACATTTTCGCAGCCACCCCGGAGTGGTTCTTCATTCCGACACCGACCACCGATACTTTGGCAATATTTTTGTCACCCAGAACCTCCTCGGCCCCTATTTCCGCGGCAACCTTATTGCCGATTTCCAAAGCCATATCAAAATTTTCAACAGGAACCGTGAAGGTCAGGTCGTTTTTCCCGTTCGAACGCGTATTTTGAACGATCATATCAACCTGAATACCTGCATCTGCAATCGGGGTAAAAATGGAAGCGGCAATGCCCGGCCGGTCCGGAACTTTTCGAAGAGTGATACGGGCTTCGTTATTATTGCAGGTTATGCCGGAGACAACCAGCCGCTCCATTCCGGAATCTTCACTGACAACCATTGTTCCTTCCTCATCGCTGAAAGATGACCTGACATGCACATGGACGTTGTATTTTTTTGCCACTTCAACAGACCGGATCTGGAGGACCTTGGCGCCCAGACTTGCCATTTCAAGCATTTCTTCATAACATATTTTATCAATTTTTCTGGCCCTGGCACATATATTCGGATCGGTTGTATAGATCCCGTCGACATCAGTGTAGATTTCGCACATGTCGGCATTCAGTGCCGATGCAATGGCAACGGCCGAAGTATCGGAACCGCCGCGCCCAAGCGTTGTAATATTGCCTTTAGGATCGCAGCCCTGGAAACCCGCCACAACCGCTATCTTTTTTTTAGCCACCATCTCTTTGATACGTCTGGTTCCAACACCGAGAATCCGGGCATTGCCGAAAGTCCCGTCGGTAACAACCTCTGCCTGGTACCCCAGCAGGGATTGAGCTGGATAATGCATGTCCTTGAGTATCATGGCCAGCAGGGCCGCGGTCGTTTGTTCACCCGTCGCCAGCAGAACATCCAGTTCTCGTTTACTGGGAGCGGCAGACGCCTGGCCGGCAAGCTTGATAAGGTTATCGGTAACACCGGCCATGGCTGAAAGGATGACCACGACATCGTTATCCTGATCAAAAACGGTTGTCACCCGTCGGGCAACATTTTTTATCCGTTCAATATCAACCACCGACGTGCCGCCGAATTTTTGAACGATCAGACTCATATTTATTCCTTGAAAATTAAAATTTAAAGCTTCAAGCCGTGACCCTTTACATTTTTTCCAATATGCTTCCCGCGGCTGAGCCATGAGCCATCATGTTGATTTTACGTGACTTATCGCTTTTTATGGTGAATTCGAGGGATAAATATTCATGGAACAGATCATCCCCCAGTCTTTCAGCCCATTCAATGGCGGTAATATTGTTTTCGCGAAGAATGTCATACAGGCCGATCTCCTCCATGTCAAGTGGTTCATTCAATCGATATAAATCAACATGAAAGAGCGGCAGACGTCCGGGATACTCGTTTATCAGGGTATAGGTCGGACTTGTAACATAGCAGGTGTCCGGGACATCCAGGCCGGCTGCCAGTCCCTGGACAAAGACGGTCTTACCGCTTCCCAAGTCACCGCGAAGTGCCAGAACACTGCCGGCGGCAAGCAGCCTGCCGATTTTTTTACCCAGTGCCCGGGTCTGTTCCGGTGAGCTGGATATCGTCTGATATTTTAAAACACCATTTTTTAAATTCATAATTAGTGTCTGGACGGTAATTAAATAATAAAGTATTTTCAATATGTTAAATCAATATTGCCGAATAAAGTTTTTTTGGAATAAAGGACTCGAGTGATGCGTAATGAAAGGTGATCGTGTTGAAATATTTTTTTTAAGACGCATACCTTATTTTTAAAAAAACGGGAGGCTTGATCACTCACATTGTGTTCACTACAGCGCTTTGATCAGGTCCAGCATGTCCCGGACCGCTTTTTCAAACCCGGTAAGCAGTGCCCTGGCCACGATACCATGTCCTATGATAAATTCATCTATCTCCGGCAACTTTTTAAACGTCCTTATCGTATTATAATCCAGCCCGCGGCAAACAGCTACCTGCAGGTTAAGCCTGCGGGAGAGCTTAACGGCATCTACTGTTTCGTCAAAAGCCCGTTGCTTCTTTATGGCCGTCTTTGCGTCATGGAAGGCTTTTAAATGAAGGGTCACCTGGTTGGCGTTAATCTGATGCGCAATCCTTATCTGTTCCGGATCAGAATCGATCAGGACGCCTGCAGATAGGCCATTGTTTTGAAAAGTGGAGATGGTTTCAGCCACTGAATCCTTATGCACAATCAGATCGAGCCCGCCTGCAGGCGTGGTTTCTTCATATTGCTCCGGTACCAGAACGATACGGTCAGGTTTAAGATCAAGAGCGACACCCGCCATTTCGGATGTCGGAGCGATTTCCAGGATAAACATGGACTGGACAATTTGTCTGAGTATCCGGACATCACGATCCTGGATATGACGCCGGTCTTTCCACAGATGGACGGCAACACCTCCGGCCCCGGCTGTTTCGATCAGAACTGCAGCCGCAACGGGGTCCGGAGTTGCCGCTGTACCAATTTGTCGCAAAGCGGCGACTCTATCTATATTTACAATTAATCCAGACATTTGAAATCCCTCATTACTTTATACCCAATCCCTAATTTCAAGTTTCGGTATCTTAAACCCGACAAAAAAATGTTATTTAAAAAAAGTGTAAACCAGTAAATAAAAGATGCCAATTGCCGCCATTACAATGGCACTCAGGCAAGGTTTTTAACCATGGCTAAAAGTTCACTGCTTTTGACTTCCATCCGCAGGGCTTCGGGTTCCGAAAGTTCATGATCATAGCCCGCAAGATGAAGAATACCGTGTACCAGAAGCTCAAGCATACGTTCATCGACATGAATACCGCCTGTCTTCGCTTCTTTTTGTGCAGTGTCCATCGAAACGACCACATCTCCGAGCAATTGGGGTGAAATATGCTTAAAATCACCCTCTTGCATTGGAAATGCAATGACATTTGTCGGGCCCTCGCGGTGGAGGTATTTTTTATTTAATTTTTCGATTTCACGATCATCCACAATTAGAATGGAAAGTTCCGCATCAGGAAAGCCCAAGGCGTTTAAGATGGCCTGAGTCATCGTCTCGATTTTTTTTGTTGTTATCCTGTATCGGTTTTGACGGTTGTTGATCAGAATGCCCATTTTTACCCTTTCCCCTGCCTTTGCCACTACTCTCGACATATTCTATGCGGTGATGATATATGCCGCTTAATATTGTATAATAGCTTCGGGCAATTTTATGCAGATCCTTTAATGTCAGTTCGCATTCATCAAGCTCCCCGTCAGAAAAAATTTTGTTTATCATTTTATGAACCAGCCCTTTGATTCTTGAAGACGTTGGATTATCAAGGGTCCTGGAGCTTGCTTCAACCACGTCCGCCAGCATCACAAGCCCCACTTCGCGGGTTTGCGGTTTTGGGCCGGGATACCGATAATTTTCAATATTTACATTATCTTCACCTTTGATCTGTTTGGCTTTTTCATAGAAATAACGGATGAGGCTTGTTCCATGATGCTGTCTTATGGTGTCGATGATGCGTTCGCCAAGTTTATTTTTTTGGGCGATCTCGACCCCGTTTTTTACATGGGAGATAAGGATAAGGCTTGACATGGACGGCGCCAGTTTGTCATGCCGGTTTTTACCGTTTGACTGGTTTTCAATAAAATAAAGCGGGTTTTTTAATTTGCCGATATCATGATAATAGGCGCATACTTTTGCAAGCAGCGGGTTGGCACCGATTTCTGAGGCGGCTGCCTCAACCATCGTTCCCACAAGGACTGAATGGTGGTAGGTCCCCGGGGCCTCCAGCATGAGGCGTTTAAGAATCGGTTGATCAAGATTGGCAAGTTCAAGCAATGAAATATCCGTGTTATACCTGAATGTAATTTCAAAAAGCGGTGTTATACCCAGGGTTATAATTCCGGCACTAATACCGCCAAGCATGGCAAAAGCCCAATCCCAGAGCAGCTTGATTCCGGCAAATTCTCCCATATACAAATTAATGACCGATGTCAGGATCAGGTTCAGAAAACCGAGTTTCACTCCGGCTTTGATCAGGCTTTTGCGTTCCCGGCAGTCCTGAATCCAGAATGCCCCCATGAGGCTGCTTAGAAAAAAATAGATGAACAGGTCAAATTGGTTTTGAAGCAAAACTGTCGTAAGGGCCGATAAAATAAAAGCAAAGGGAAACGCAACTTGAAATCCCATGAAAAGGCAGATGGTCATTGCACCGGCCGCTACGGGAATCGCCATTGTGATGGAATCAACTGAAAAGGCATCGGATACACTCAGTGCCATGGGTTGGGATAATATGGCCGAAACCTTAATAATAATAAGAAAAATTGTCAGAACACTGGCCAGGAACAGAATGCTTTTGTTGTAATTACGGGCAATCCGGGGATTATTGTGAAGAAATGAAACATAGGTTATCAGCAGGAGGCAGAGAACAACGAGGGTTACCCCCAGGCCGTTGGCGATCGCCCGTTCATCGCGGGTCTGGGCCTGCATATTTTTGAGTTTGAGCAACTGGAGTTGGGTCACCCGTTCTCCCTCACGCAGTATCATTTCTCCGGCTTTGATTTTGTAGAGGATCGGCAGCACTGCTTCGGCTGCTTCTTTTTTTCGTTCCTCGGTGGCGCTTTGATTTAAGGTGATATTGGGTTGTATGGTTCGCTGAGAAAAATCGACGATAAGGTTCACCAGCGTATAGTGCATTTCCTTGAGCAGGGGCTGACCGACAATTCTGACCATGGCCCGGGACTGCTCAAGGCTGTAAAACTGCTTCAAGTTGAAAACAGTGGTTTCATTTTTAGTGGAAAGATCCCTTAAGGTTATACCCTTATCGGATTCCGTCAGCAGTATTTTTTTATTGGCAACTACGCCGTTATCCAGGATAGCGGTCAGAATCTGAATCAATAACGCCGGAATTTCGGTTGCGAATTGATTGCTTTCAAGAAGCTTGTAGGCTTCTTTGCTGACGCTGATATCAATTTTTTTTTCAAATTCAGCTTTTTTTTGCCAGATCATATCCTGCAGAGAAACTTTGGAAACCGGTTGCTCCTCCACGGGTTCACCGCTCTGTCCGGATTGATCTGCTTGGTTTATTGATGGCACCTGATTTTCAGTACTGATGATCGCTTGAACCATACCAAAGGCTGCCTGAATCTTTTTTGTCAACTGAACAAGCAGCGTCGTATTGTGATCATAGACCGTTAAAACGTTTTCAATGGCCCGTTTGCGGCTTTCTTCGGTGGCCATGTCGTCCTGGACCAGAAAGTCTTTTGGGGCCTTGAGGTCCCGTTCAACGACATCACCCAGTTGATAGGCATGCTGCTTTGTCGCAAGATTCGGGCAAAAAATAATGGCAAAAATGACGGTGACAAGAACTAAAATGCTCCAACGGACCGTATTCCCCGACATGATAAAGTTATTGAAAGCGTGTTTGTGTTTTTCCATAAGTATGATTTATCTGATGTTAATCAACGCTTCGGCATTGGTTTTTATAAGCTGATTCAAGTAGTTTAAATCAAATCGGATCGTTGTTTTTTATGCGTCTGCGGTCTTTTTGATTTTCCAAATCTTCGTATGCTTTGATAACTTGCTGAACCAGTCGATGCCTTACGACATCGGTTTTAGAAAAAAAGACAAATTTGATGCCGTCTATATCCTGCAGAATATTTTTGGCTTCGATCAAGCCGGAAGTTTTCTCGACAGGAATGTCAACCTGCGTGATATCTCCCGTAATCACTGCCTTGGAGTTGAACCCGATTCGGGTGAGAAACATTTTCATCTGTTCGGAGGTTGTGTTTTGCGCTTCATCCAGAATTATAAAGGAATCGTTCAGGGTCCGTCCACGCATGAACGCGATAGGGGCAACCTCGATAACCCTTTTTTGCATCAGGTCGGCGATTTTTTCAAATCTCATCATGTCGTGCAGTGCGTCGTAAAGCGGCCGCAGGTAGGGATCGACTTTTTCAGTAAGGTCTCCCGGTAAAAATCCTAAGGCTTCTCCGGCCTCCACGGCTGGTCGGGTTAAAACAATACGGCTGACAATACCTTTAGCAAGAGCTGAAACCGCCATGGCCATGGCCAGGTATGTTTTTCCGGTCCCTGCGGGGCCGATACTAAAAACAATATCAAACATCCGAATCGCGTCGATATAGTTTTTCTGGGAAGGATTTTTAGGCGTTATGGCCTGTTTTTTGGAAGTGATGAAAATTTTGTCCAGAAAAAGGTTTTTAAGATTGACCTGGTCGTTGCCGCTTAATGCCTTGACCGCAAAGTCTATGTCGTTGGGGTAAAGCGGATAGTTGCCTTTCAACAGGCCGTAAAGCTGTTTGAGAATATTTTGGGCCAGGGCCGCCTGAATACTGTCTCCGGAAACGATAACCGTATTGCCGCGGGCATGGATTTCAATACCGAGAGCCCCTGCGATTTTTTGCAGATTTTCGTTATGCTCGCCGAAAAGCTGCCGAGTCAGTCCAATATCTGCAAAGGTAATTTTAATTTGATTATTTTTAGAATAATTGTTCATTAATATTGGACGGAATACAGATATAAAATTTGATTCCGTGACCTGTTTTATGGCTCATGCTACACTAATTTACTGTTTTTTCAGGTTGTTTAATGCCATGGTGTTGCTCTTGTTGCAATAAAAAAATAATTTATTGATAATAACCCACATGCCATGGATGCTATATTCCATAACCGTTGCCCTGGTCTTTTACAAAAAAACTATATTTATTCACCAAAAGGCATGAGAGTCAATATATGATTGATATCATTTAAGTCAAGAACGTTTTAAGCCACGCAAAACGATATAAAAATTTTCAATCGATTGCAAACTGCGCTTTGATTTTATCGGTTAGTTGTATCCTATTCAAAAACCATGGGAAAGGGTTTGGATCGGCCGCTTACTCGCCCAAATATTTTCACGACTATAGGCCTGAGGGCATCAATGGGAAATGATAAAAAAAAAGGTATGAAATGGGTAGGTGGTGAACTCATTTTTCATTTTCAACCAATACAGGTATGGAAAGCATCTCCATCAAATCTTTCCGCGAAAAAGTTTTCAAGAATCCGGGATCATCCTTTAACATTACCGCGTCCATCATGTTTTTCTTTTTTTCTATGATGGCGGCAATTTTTTCTTCCAGGGTGCCCTCGGTCATCAGTTTAAAAATGTGGACCCCCTTTTTCTGGCCGATCCGGTGAACCCGGTCCGTGGCCTGATCTTCCCGGGCCGCATTCCACCAGCGATCGTAATGAATCACCACCGAGGCGGATACCAGATCGATCCCCGTACCGCCTGCCTTGAGACTGCCCACAAAAACCCTGCAATTCGGATCATCGTTAAACCGGGCAATCCGGTCGCCCCGGTTGCGACTAGCCCCGGTGAGGGTAACATGTTTAATTTGCTGCTGTTTCAGATAGTGGCCGATGATATCGATCATTTTCAGATACTGGCTGTAAACCACCACCTTTTGCCCACTCTCCAGACTTTGCGTCAAGATCTCCTGGAAAAGATCCCATTTCCCGGACCCATACCGGGTATATGCTTCAACATTTTTTTCCAACAGGGCTGGGTGGTTACAGATCTGCTTGAGCAGATTGAGCAGGGCAAAAACATGAAGATAGGGAACCGGTTCATCCTTACGGTCGAGAGTTGCCATCAGTCTGGCCCCTCTGGAGGCCAGGGCATCCCTGTAAAGCTTGATCTGATCATCACTGAGACGACAGGCCATCTGGTTTTCAATCTTATCCGGCAGTTCCTTTAACACCGTATTCTTTAGACGTCGCAGGGTAAAGGGGGATATCAGGCGACTTAATTCTTCGCGCCGATTGCTTTTTGCATCCTGTTCAATGGGATCGGCATACCGACGGTTAAAGGCATCCGTTGCGTCCAGAAATCCGGGTACACTCAGGTCCATGAGCGCTTTAAGATCGCTGATGGAATTTTCTATGGGCGTTCCCGTCAACCCAAGTTTTATCCGGGCATCCAGATTGTCGGCGGCATGATAGACAGCAGCCTTGAGAGCAGGGACGTGTTCACTTATTTTCCCGCGCCAGTGACTCAATACCGTGGTCGGACAGATCACCAAAAACGGACCGGCAGCAGGGTCCTGTTCGGTAAGGGCCAGCAAAAAAGCCATCACTTGATGAGTTTTGCCCAGCCCCATATCATCGCACAGCAGGCCACCAAACCTGTTTTCATATAAAAACCAGAGCCATTTTGCGCCGATCTGCTGATAGGACCGCAGTGCCGATGTCATCCCCTTTACTGTCGGCATGGGATGCATTGTTCTGCCGTTAAACAGCTGATTCAGTTCCCGGACACGATCCGCATGGCCCTTTACAGTCCAATTTTTGTCACTGAACGCCTTTATTTTCAAGAGACCCAGCCGGCTCAATTTAATCTGATCAGGGTTTCCGGCGCTGGTATCAGAATCACTGCCGTGGATCAATGCGCTTAATTTCTTTAACTCCGGTGAACGGCAGTCGACCCAGCCGTCGTCGGTTTTCAAAAATCGCTGTCCCTCTTTTTGGGCCCGCAGGATATCAGTCAGAGATATGGAATAATTTCCAATACCATAGTTGATCGAAAGCCAGCACCAGTTACGATCAATCGCCTTCGGGATAACTTCAATTGAGTCAAAATCGTTGATAATTTTCAGTTTTCGGACACTTTTATCAAAATGCCAGTGTTTCTGTTTCAAGGCATCGCGGTGTTCTGCCAAAAATTCCGGCACCTGAGATCGTTGAATGAGCGCGGCCATGGACTCATCCGTGTCATAAACCGCCTGGCCGGGGTTGGAATCATCCGCTATAATGTTAAGTTCCGGGATATAATAGAGATCCCCGTATTGATATTTTTTGAAATCTTTTTTTTCAAAAAATTTGATCTCACCTTTTTTTTGAATCACCCGGATCAGCTGCATGACTTCCAGATCAAGGTCTTTATTCATCCTGACATCAAAAATAGTATCAAGCGGTACCGGGCAGATGGTTACACCATGCTGATTGGAAAGTTTGTCTTTTAGTGCATCAAGAACCCGTTTAACCTTCGGACGGGGAATTTCCAGCGAAAAAATCAAATTACCCTTTGAATTTTTCCCCTTGATCAGAAACATGCCGCTTGTTTCATCGACGGCCTCATGAAACAGACAGCCATTTTGACCAAATTCACGATACCCGTGATATGCAAACCTGAACCAGATACTGTTTTCCATCACCTGTCGTCTGCTTTTGAGACCACTGGCCTGCATAATTCGTTCATTATCCGTCAATGTCAGAAGTGCAAGTCGTGAAAGAATATTTCCCCGGGTAGGTACAAAGGTACCGTCGGTCAAGTTTAGACAACGTTCCATAAATCGTGAAAAATCTTTTCCAATGGGAAAGTAGGTGAAAAAAAGTACATTTTGGCGACCCACAACCTGCAGGTATTTTGAATCGCCTCGGCCGCCTGTTTTCAGTGTAACACTTTCGGGTGTCTCCCGACATCCGTCCGCCATTACGACCAGGAGATCATGCCAGACACTGTTTTTGAAATTTTCTTCAAAATTTGTGTCGCAGGCGTCTTTTTCTAACTTTCTGTAAATACCGGACAGTTTCCGAAGATGGGCACAGGTTCCGGAACCGGATCTACTGCAGGTACAAAATCGTTGAGACACCCGGCCAAAGGAGACGTCAACCATCATGGCAATGCCCGGATCTCCGTCATCGGGTTCAGGCATCAGGGCCACTGCGGTGCGATGAAATTCCAGCCGACTGGAAATCTGATCTGATTGATCATTATTTTGCATAACATCCAGATTGATTTTTTTGCAAAATGGTTGTTTCGCTAATTTTTCATGGTTTGATCTGCCCTGTCTACCTGTTTCCCATTATCTGTCCCATCGCCACGCCATGTCGTTAATTGGCGTAGGTCGTTTCTTACACCTTGACATTCTTGATAAATTTAGCTTTAATAATTCATTAAACCGGATAAACCGGTGCTGTTGAAAAGGCATACGCCGCAAATAATAAATTACTTTTTTCAACCAACGCACGCCAGAGGTAGACCACATGAAAAAAAAGAAAATTCACCGCACGCACTATCTCATCGATAAAAAATTCCAGCTCAGTCATATTTTTCTGATGGTGCTGCTGCAGGCGGTGATTGCTACGGCAATCGGCCTGGGTTTTTCCTGGCTGTATATTACAGAAACCAATATCCAGGGATTTGTATGGGCAGTCATTCTGTTCGTGCTGTTGATCATCGTTCTCTCCATCGCGTTTACGCACTCTGTCGCCGGACCGCTTTACAAGCTTGGCAATGTCATTCGTCAGATTACCAAAGGATCGATTCCCGAAGAGCCTTTTAAATTTCGAAAAACAGATAATTTCAGATGGCTTGCAGGAGATTTTAACAATTACCTTACCGTGCTGAAGAAAAAACAAATCAATCAAAAAAATGTATTTGTAAATTTAAAAACACTTCAAGACAATATCCGCCAGGGGACTGCCTCATCCGAGGAATGCATAAAGGTGCTGGAAGACACCATCGGGCTTTTGAATAAATAGCACCTGACCGAAAAATCAATCATAACGTATTTGCAGGACGAAAAAATCAACCGCGCCAAATGAAGTTTTGGGTGATGTGAAAATTGAGTGATGTGAAAATTGAGTGATGCGTAATAACACCCATCCGTAAAATCACAAAATCCCCCTTTATTTATAAATGAAAAGGGGGATTTTGTTTTTTTTTCAATTTACCGCAGCCTGTAAAAATTTTACCAGCCATGTACCAGATAGTCATGCATGGAATCGGCAGCCTTGCGCCCTGCGCCCATGGCCAGGATAACGGTTGCCGATCCGGTGACAATATCACCGCCGGCCCAGACACCTTTCAGGCTTGTTTTACCAGTTTCCTCATCCGCCTCAATATACTCCCGTTTGTTCAGTGCCAACCCTTCGGTGGCGCGGGTCAACAGCGGATTGGGGCCGGCCCCAACGGCGATGATGACCTGATCGCACCCGATCTCGAATTCAGAGCCTTTAATGGGTACCGGACGCCGCCGTCCGGACGCATCGGGTTCACCCAGTTCCATCCTCAATCCCTGCATACCGATCACGCGGCCTTTGTCATCGCCGATAAATTTTGTCGGAGCGGTGAGAAACTGAAATTCAACCCCCTCCTGCTCGGCATGATGTACTTCGGCACCTCGGGCCGGCACTTCCTGTCTTGACCGGCGATAAACAATGGTCGATGCGTCGGCGCCGAGACGCAGAGCCGTACGGGCCGAATCCATGGCCACATTTCCGGCGCCCAGGGTAATCACGTTTTTCCCCCGGATAATCGGCGTATCGTATTCAGGAAATTTATAGGCCTTCATCAGGTTGGAGCGGGTCAGATATTCGTTGGCGGAAAAAATACCGGTAAAATTTTCACCCGGAACATTTAAAAATCGCGGCAGACCGGCCCCAACACCCAGAAAGATAGCATCATAGCCCTGCTCAAAAAGCTCATCCAGCGACACGGCCCGACCCACTACGGCGTTACATTCCAGCTTGACGCCCAGGGCTTCCAGACCCGCGACTTCCGAGAAAACGATCTCCTTGGGAAGCCTGAATTCGGGAATGCCGTATACAAGCACACCGCCGGGTTTATGAAACGCCTCAAAAAGGGTAACATCATGTCCTTTCAGGATAAGGTCCCCTGCAACGGTCAGGCCCGAGGGCCCGGAACCGACAACGGCGACCTTCTTGCCGGTGGATGCCGCCTTTGCAGGAAGCGGGGCCTTTTTGTTCTTTCTTTCGTAATCCGCCACAAATCTTTCCAGATGGCCGATGGCCACCGGCTCTCCTTTCTTACCGACAATACATCTAACCTCACACTGCAGTTCCTGGGGACAGACCCGGCCGCACACCGCCGGCAGGCCATTTTTTTTCCAAAGATTGCTGATGGCCGCAGTAAACTCTCCTTCGCGAACCAGCTTGATAAACCCGGGAATATCCACGCCCACGGGACAGCCTTCGACACAGGCCGGCTTTTTACACTGCAAACATCGCTGGGCCTCCAGCATCGCCGCCTCGGGATCGAGTCCAAACGGAACCTCTTCAAAATTTCTTGCTCTTACAGCCGCCTCCTGTTCAGGCATCGGCTGTCTGGGTACTTTTACTTTTTTTGCTTTTTTACCTGCTTCCTGCACCATTATGACCTCCGCACAAAATATTTTGTTTGCTATTTAAACCGTCAGCCTTCTTGAATAAAAAATACGCCTGCACTAAGCCTTTTCCCTGCACTTGCAATATCCGTCATAAGAATTTTTTTCATCCCCGGTGTAAGCCTGAAGTCTGAGCATCAATTCGTCATAGTCGACCTGATGGCCGTCAAATTCAGGGCCGTCCACGCATGCGAATTTTGTCTTTCCGCCGACAGACACTCTGCAGCCACCGCACATACCGGTGCCGTCCACCATGATCGGATTCAGGCTGACCATGGTATGGACATTGTATTCTTTGGTTAATTTAGATACAAATTTCATCATCGGGACCGGCCCGATGGCCACACAAAGCTTAATGTCTTTTTCTTTTTCCAGCAGGTCCTTGAGGACTTCAGTCACAAAACCGTGATGACCATAGGAGCCGTCATCGGTACATACCCGCAGATCATGGGATGCTTTTTTCATCTGGTCTTCCAGAATCAAAAGATCCTTGTTTCTAGCACCGATGATACAGGTGACGTCATTACCCACATCCTTGAGTCCCCGGGTGATCGGATGCAGCACCGCAACACCGGTACCGCCGCCCACGCATACCACCTTACCCAGCTTTTCCAGATGGGTCGGTTTTCCAAGGGGGCCGATCACATCCTGGAACCCATCCCCAATCTTTAAATCCTTGAACAAAGCGGTAGTTTTACCCACGATCATATATATGATGGTAATGGTCCCCTTTTCACGATCGGTGTCGGCCATGGTCAGCGGAATACGCTCTCCGGTTTCATTGGCTTTCAAAATAACAAACTGGCCCGGCTTTGCCTTTTGGGCAATCAGGGGGGCTTCGATTTCATCGAGTACCACCGTACCTTGGGCCATCTCCAAGCGTTGTACAATTTTAAACATAATAATCCTCCAACTTTAATTGACTTTTTCGCAAAACTGTTTGAAATTTTTCCCGTGCCGGATCCGAAAATTCGGCAAAAACAAACTGTTGATACAAAATTAATATTTTCAGGGTTCATGCAAACATGACCCTAGTCCAGGCGCCGGCAGGTAATATTCTTTTTACCCAACCTCTTAGAAGAGATCGGATCAAAATCCGTGGGCACCATGATAACCTGTTTGGCCAAACACCCCTTCGATTATTAGACAAAGGATTCAACCATCCCGAAATAAATAATAAAAATATGAAATTATACTCATAAAAAACAAAAAGCAATTAAAATATATATTTTTTACCCGGGGTGAAAATGGTTTGAAAAAGGCAATAAATTATCATATTACGCCTTGGGCCTTTAAAAAAAATATATAATAATTTATATAGATACGAACCCAAATGTTCTGATACAGATTGTTTGAGTTTTGAGTGATGCGTGGGGAGTGGTAAGCGATTGCCATGCCAAACACGAAAGCCATTTTCCAAAAACCAGGAAATACTTTTAATGGGAAAAAATAAAAATGAAACTTTTTGATAGCCATTGCCACCTCGATGACAAATCATATGCCAAAGACCTTCCGGACGTTATCAATCGTGCACAGGATACCAATGTAGCCGGCATCATGCTTGTGGGCGTAAATCGTGAAACTTCGGCCAAGGTAATTGAAATAGCCCGGTCTTTTAACGGTTTTTATGCCGCTGTCGGTGTTCACCCTCACGATGCCCGGGAATGTTCTGCCCAGACTCTGGAATACCTGGTGGGCCTTTCCCGGGATTTCAAGGTAAAAGCCTGGGGAGAAATAGGGCTTGATTTTAATCGGATGTATTCTCCCCGGGAAGATCAGGAAAAATGGTTTGTCCGTCAACTGGAAGCCGCTATTGCCCTGAACCTGCCGATTATCTTTCATGAAAGAGACAGTCATGGCCGGCTTCTGGAGATCCTGAAACAAAGGCACGCATCAGGCATCAAGGGCGTGATCCACTGTTTCAGCGGCAATTTGACGGAACTTGAACAATATCTGGAACTCGGTCTCTATATCGGCATCACAGGGATACTGACCCTTAAACAGCGGGGGGCCGACCTGCGCACCATGGTGCCTGAGATTCCAGAAAAGCGCCTTCTGGTGGAAACCGATGCCCCCTATCTTACACCGGCCCCTGAAAAAAACCGCCATCGGCGCAACGAACCGGCCTTTGTCAAATCCACATTACTGAAACTGGCTGCGGTCCTTGGTCGGGATCCCGAATCCCTGGCGGACATAATCTTTGAGAATACCTGCCGATTATTCGATATCAGTCCCATGGATTTTCAGGGATAGATTGGGGGATTGGGAAATTATAAAAAAACCAATCCAAATTTCTACTTTTCCATCAATTTGGAAATCGCCATATCCAGACCATCGAGGGATAGCTCATACATGGAAAAAATCTGACGGATCATCGTAATGGTTCGGGTATAATCCCACATGCGTGAGGCCACGGGATTCAGCCAGACGCAATGCGAAAATGTTTTGGCCAGCAGCTTGAGCCGTTCAATGCCGGGTTTGCCGCTGCGCTCGCCGATATACAGTGAGCCCTCCTGGGCCATCAATTCATAGGGGGCCATGCTGGCATCCCCCACAATGATCAGCCGTGTTTCAGGATCGCGTCGAACCAGTTCATCCACCCGTACAGGCAGGCTGTACCGGGCCGGATCTTTCCACAAAATATCATAGATGGTATTGTGAAAAAAGAATATTTTCAAATCTTTGAACTGGGCGCGCGCATAATCAAAAAGGGTCTGCACTAGCGTTATATAAGGGTCCATAGACCAGCCGCCGTTATCGATAGCCAGGATCACCTTTAACCTGTCTTTAAGGCTGCGGTCAAAGACAATCTCGATCTCGCCGCCGTTTTTCATGGTCTGGTAGATGGTGGCATCAATGTCAAGCCTGTCTTTAGGGCCAAACGGAATCATGTTGCGCAGCCTTTTCATAGCCTCGCCGATCATGGCCTCGGTCAGCGGCCCACTGGCGGAATAATCTTTATAGCGCCTTTCCAGGGCTACCTTGACAGCCGATTTGTTACGGCTTACGCCGCCCACCCGCATTCCACCGGGATGGTATCCCGAATGACCCACCGGTGACGTTCCGCCGGTTCCGATCCAGCGCGTGCCACCGTGGTGTTCTTCGGTCTGATCTTTTAAGCGCTTTTTAAAATATTCAATCAGTTCCTCGGGTGAAAATTTGTTGAGCGTTGCTTCATCAACATCAAAGGCATCGGCTATGGTTTTTGGGTCCTTGAGCCAGGCATCCAGCAGAGTACGGGCCATCTCATCAATCTCAAAACCTTCTGTATCCGGCATTTCCGCCCCCTCAAAATAATGAGCGAAAATCTGATCAAACAGATCAAAATAGCGCTCACTCTTGACCAGAATAGCCCTGGATGCCATATAAAATTCATCCAGGGAATTGATCAATCCGCTACCGAGGGCTTTGTGCAGGGTCAGAAAGGCGGTGGGGCTGACCGGTATGCCGGCCTCCTTTAATTTATAAAAATAATCGATAAACATAAAAAATACCGCATTCTTCATGACCCATCAAAAAGCGCGGACACTTTGTTGATTTTGGGTTTTGTCAGGGAAATTGGAAAAAATAGAAGGTTGCTTATTCCTGTCCTAAAATTTTCGCCATCTATTAACTGAAAATAGATTTCCCTCCCCGTTGATTAAAAAAGCCTTCGACGATTGACAAAGGAAACAGCCCGTTCATAGTCATTGCTTTTTTTAAACAGTACCCCTAAAAAAGGCAACGCCCCCTTTGTCAGTTGGCTGGCCTTGAAATCAGGATCAGCCTGCAGGGCCCTGACCCAGTTCAGCAGTTCGCGCGTGGCCGGTTTTTTCTCAATTGCCTCGAGTTCACGAAGCTTATAAAAGGCGGCAGTCACATATTCGCCAAGATCATCACCCATATCAGGAAAATGCACCCGAAGGATCTTGCGCATCATCTTGGGGTCTGGAAATGCAATATGGTGGAAATTACACCGGCCGAGAAACGGATCGGACAGGTCCTTTTTGGCATTGGAGGTAATAATGAAGACCGGGCGGTTTTGTGCCTGTATGGTTTTGTCGATCTCAATGATATCAAATTCCATCTGGTCCAGCACATCCAGCATATCGTCCTGAAAATCGGTATCAGCCTTGTCAATTTCATCGATAAGTAGGACATTGCGTGTGTCCGATATAAAGGCCTGCCCGATTTTTCCCATCTTGATATAGTTTTCGATATTGCTGACATCTCTGGTGGAATCACCAAACCGACTGTCGTTTAAACGTGTCAGGGTATCATACTGGTACAGTGCATCCACCAGCTTCATACTCGATTTGACGTTGAGGACAATCAGCGGCATGTTCAGCGTTTCGGCAATGGCATGGGCCAGCATGGTTTTGCCGGTACCGGGTTCGCCCTTCAAGAGCAGCGGCATCTCCAACGCCATGGAAATATTGACGATACCGGCCAGTTCATCATCCAGAACATACCGCGTAGCACTTGAAAGTCCTTTTTCTTGAATTTTTGGGACCATATAATTCTCTTTGTAAATTATTTGGTATTCGAACTAAAATTTATAATATCGTATTGACAGAAGACGGTTTTTCATTTTGCAAATAGGTTATTATAGGCTTTCGGTCAGGTACTATTGCCCACGAATTGCGCTTGAAAGTCCGGCGGTCAACGCCAGAACCCTTTCGGCATGAGCCGGACTCAGGGTACCGGTCCCGCAACTGGGCGTGATCAGTGATCGGCGAAGCAGGAGCGACGGATCGATGCCCAGATTTTCCATTTGAGACATCTGGTCTTGCCATCTTTTCAGCAGCGATTCCGTGGTTTCCCTTTCAATGTCTTCGGCAAAGGAGGTGGGCACAATCCCCCAGGCAATGATACCGTCGTTTTTGATAAATTTTTTAATTTGATCCGCATACAGAATAAAACGATCAAAATAGGAATAGGCATCAAAATTGACGATGTCAACTGCGGATTCCAGAATCAGAGACCAGTCGGTATTAGCGCAGACATGGATGCCGGCAATGCCGCCCTTAGAATGTACGGCATCGATCACCTCGTTCAAGCAGACGGTTATCTCTTCTCGGGAAATACTGATCATTTCCGATGAGCCGAATCCGGCCATGGCCGGCTCATCCAGAAACAGAATTACGGGCAACCCCGCAGCAGCAAGCTTGT
Source organism: uncultured Desulfobacteraceae bacterium (assembly GCA_964522985.1). GTDB lineage: Bacteria > Desulfobacterota > Desulfobacteria > Desulfobacterales > 4572-123 > 4572-123. The sequence goes on along the minus strand of CAZFXX010000004.1, from coordinate 8,323 downwards.
CGACCTGCCATCCGGCTTTCCGGGCCAGCAGTTTTACCATTACATCCTTTGTCTGGGCATTATAAAAAACAGCCCGGCCCTCACGATCGGTAAGGCCGATGCCAAAGGTGACCGGACCGCTGATCTGGCCCTTGATGGCCACCGGAGAGGCATCTCGGGTACTTAGATGCTCCAGCAGCATAAAAAAACCCGGGGCCGTATCCGGCCCCATGGCAAACCGCGTGTTGTCGATATCGACATCCCCTTCTGTAACCGCCATATATTCTTCATAAAATTTTAAAATTTCATCGTCGAACGATGCTCCTGCCGTATCGATAAAGACCCGATCTTCCTCAATCGTGACCCCGGGCATTCCCGGCAGGAATTGAGCAATTATCCTCTCTTCTTTATAGGCCGGCAACTGCACCCACAAAGGGATGTCGGGCGTATATTTAAAAACCAGCCGGAGTGCCTGCCCATGATCTTTCAGCGGAAGGCTTCCGATAAGAAGCGGAAGGCCATTGGCCTGAAACCTGTTTTTCATAATTTATGATCCTCACACCTTTTAGAAAAAATATTTCTTATGACTCAAAACTATTATCTCATTGTTTTCAGATAAAATGAGTTGTCCAATTTCAAATTTCTAATCTTGGTATCCTAAAACCAGATAAAACCAGATGCCTTTTTGAAGAAAATGTATCCCGAAACGGAAAGTAAAAAATTCCTGATTATTTATCATGAGCTGCAGGAATTTACAAGACCAATGGATTATTTCAAACAGGCCAATACAGGTCCCGGCAGTTACAGGGCAAGTCTCAGCCTGGTCTCAGCCATGTCATCTCTCCAATATATTGACACCTTGAGCGATTTTTAACGCGATCTGTATTGATCTATTGCACACAACGTCTGCATCAAGGTCTTAGCACACCTTTTTGCTAAAAATCGCTCAACTTAGATTGACACCCATATCGTCCGGTGATATATTCATTTTGAATTGTTTGGCGCCAAAGGACTAAAAGATTTATTGCGTTTTTAAAATAAACAACACCGGCTAAAAAACCGCCGGATCGGAATAAGCAGGGGGAAATATGTTTGGAATTGGAATGCCGGAACTGATTATTATTCTTGTTATCATTCTTATTATTTTTGGAGCAGGCAAGCTGCCGGAAATCGGCGGCGGCATGGGAAAAGCCATTAAAAATTTCAAAAAAGCCACCAATGAAAAAAAAGAAGATCCCGACAAGATAGAAGATAATAATAAAATCTGATGCTATGACGCTTTATAGGTATTAAAGCATCATCTATCCAGTGAGCCTTGAACTGTCAACGATTGCGATTCTTTCTGGCAAACGCTGCTCCCCCTGGTCGGCCGTATCTCTTCCCGACATTAATCAGTTGCCTATGGACATTATAACATCTGCCGACCCCGGCAGCAGGGTTACGCTGATCGGGACAGCGGTCAATACCGTTTTGATCGTGATCAAATTCACAGCGGGGATACTCGGTCACAGCCATGCCCTGGTAGCGGATGCCGTTCACTCTGTTTCCGATCTCTTCACAGACGCCGTGGTCCTTTTCGGTGTGAGCGCCGGCCGCAAACCACCGGATACCCGGCACCCTTTCGGCCATGGCCGTATTGAAACCCTGGCAACCGCCAGTATCGGGTTTGCCCTGATTGCCACCGCTCTTTATCTTGGGATACAGGCTGGCCTGGATATTTATAACCATACACAATATCGTCCCACCGGGCTGGCCCTTCTGGGGGCCGCCATATCCATAACCGCAAAAGAAGCCCTGTATCATTATACCCTGCATACCGGTCAACTGCTAAAGAGCCAACTCATCATGGCCAATGCCTGGCATCACCGATCAGATGCCCTTTCCTCTGTGGCGGTTCTACTGGGGGTAACCGGCGCCCGCATTAAACCGGCATGGTACATTTTAGATTCCGTGGCGGCCCTGATCGTATCCTTTTTTATTATAAGGGTTGGGTTGCAAATCCTGACAAATACCATGCGGGAGCTTTCTGATACCGCACCCCCGCCTGAAATTCTTGATGAAATAAACCGCTGTTCCCTGTCTGTGAAAGGTGTCATCAGTGCCCATGACCTCAAGGTCCGAACCTCCGGCGGCGCCTACCAGATTGAAATTCATATTGAAGTGGATGGGCAACTGACCGTGGAACAGGGGCACCGAATTATCAAAAAAGTGGAATCTCGTCTGGCAGGAGCGCTTGATGATTTCGATAGGGTTATTGTTCATATCGATCCGGCCGAAGCCAAAACCGTTGACCAGCCATAAACTCAAAGCATCTCCGGCAGGCATTAGGAATCTACCGTTGATCAAAGTGTATCAGCGTCAGCAATTGCGGGGTAATGGACCTTATAATGAAAATGTAAAAAATAAAAATATGAAAAAACCACGAATAATTGTCATCGGCGGGGGAGCAGCCGGGCTGATGGCCGCCGGACAGGCAGCTGAAAATGGAGCCGATACACTCCTGCTGGAAAAGCAACGAAAACCCGGCCGGAAGCTTTGTATTACCGGTAAGGGCCGCTGCAACATCACCAATATTGCACGAATTCCCGATTTCATTGCTCACTTCGGCAAAACAGGCCTTTTTATGCGCCAGGCGTTTGCCCGATTTTTCAACACCGACCTTGTGGATTTTTTAAAACAACAGGGACTGGACGTGATGACAGAAAGGGGGGGCCGTGTTTTCCCGGCCAGCGGCAAGGCCGTGGATGTTTTGGATATTTTTCTGCGGTGGCTGAAACAATGCCATGTTCAAATCCAGAACAATTCTCCGGTGAGCAAATTGCTGATGGACAATAAAAGGGTTGGCGGTGTGGTTTCCCGGGGCAGAACGTTTGCCTGTGATGCCGTCATTCTGGCTACCGGCGGCGCCTCCTATCCGGCCACCGGCTCGACCGGCGACGGCTACCATCTGGCCAAAAGTGCCGGGCATAGTCTAGTGCCTGTACGTCCGGCCCTTATTCCCCTGGAAACCAACGGTGATGTCGCGCAAAAAATGGCCGGTTTGAATCTGCGCAACATCAAGGTGCGCATGCACATCAACGGGAAAAAACGCAAGGAGGCATTCGGTGAACTGGTCTTTACCGAATCCGGGGTCAGCGGTCCGGTGATTCTCGCTTTAAGCGGTGAGGCCGTGGATGCCTTGGGAAAAGGTCACCAGATTGTGCTTTCCATTGATCTCAAACCAGCCCTTGACGAAAAAAAATTGGACATGCGTCTTTTGCGCGATTTTAAAAATCGTGGCAAAGAGCCGTTCCACAGCCTTTTGCGGGGACTACTGCCGCGCGAAATGGTGCCTGTCTGTCTGGACCTCACCGGGATTGCTCCCGAGCAAATGGTCAACACGATCTCCGCCAAAGAGCGCCGGAACCTGCGAACATGGCTCAAGGATTTTAAACTGGAAGTGACCGGGCACCGGCCCATTTCCGAGGCCATTGTAACGGCAGGCGGCGTGGACACACGCGAAATTGATCCGCGAACCATGGAATCTCGCATATGCAAAGGACTCTACATCGCCGGCGAGTTACTGGATATTCAGGCCGACACAGGCGGGTACAACCTCCAGGCGGCCTTTTCCACCGGCCATCTGGCCGGATGCTGTGCCGCTGCCCACGGCTGATCTGCAAAGCCCGCTGCCGGCGTCCCGTCAGTGTATGGCGGGTCATCCTGTGGGCCGTTGCAAAGGCAGCCCCGCGGCGGCATAGTACATGGTGCCTTAATAGTTTTCCAATCAGGGCACGCTAATCTTCTGAAATCAGTTTGAACTTACAGCGCTTTTAATCCGGGCTATGGCTTCTGTAACCAGCTCACCAACCGTGCGATCCACAATCTGAAACCCGTTATAGATCCTCAGTAAAAACCGGTCACCGATCATCGGTTCAAGCAGCTTTATAACAGGCCGATCTCCAATGGCCCCCAAGGCCCATGCCGCAAGACCACGGTGAAAAGGATCCTTTGACTGCAGAAAAATTAGAAGCAGCCTATCTGTCTGCTGCAGAAATCCGGGCCGGGCGTGGGCCAGCCGGCCAATTCCCCAGAGCAACCCGCGCTGTAATATGGGGTGCTCGAGAAAATTCATGTCGGGCGTCATATAAGAGACGAGAAGGGTAGCGTATTCTTCAGCCAACGGCTCACTTCGGGCCATGATTTCGGCCATGGCTTCGGGCGATCCCCAGCCGATGCCGCCTGATTCATCGTTAAGGTTCCATATAAAGCGGCGCATCACGACCCTGGCGGATTCAAGGTCCTGTTTCGCAAGATTGGCGACAATGAGCCCCAGAGCCGTAACCGCTCGGTATTTTACGAGTTCATCACTATTGTACAAAAAGGAGAAAAAGGGGTTTACGGCCTTTCTTGCCGGAAAACGGGAAAACGCCCCGAGGGTCTTCTCGAAATCATCCTGTTTGAGAAGGCAAAGGAGCTGATGTTTGATCTGTCGGTTAGTTTCCATCCCAGCTTATGCAATCCTCCGGGCAGTATTTTATGGCTTCATCCACCTCGTCTTCCGGATAGGCGGCCCTGTCGGCAACTTCGATAAAACCGGTTTCGTTTAAAAAAAATACTTCGGGACACACCTCTATGCATCCACCGCAAAGAGTGCAATTACTTATGTCAACGACAGGTATTTTCATTTTTCCCAGCGCTCACCGTTCTGCGTTACCGGCACGGCACGGTCCTTTTGACCGAACATGATAAAATAAAGAATCGCCCCATAGCCGGTCAAGGCAAGAATCGCAAAGGGCCGATAGTAGGTCCCCAGCGGCGCCAGCATTACAGCCGTGATCCAGTGTAGAGCGATAAGGGGCGCTGAGTGGAGGACGATGGGGAATTCATCTTTTCGGCAGATGACGGCAAGGCCGCTCAGGTTCCAGCCGTACAGAGAAGCAAAGGAATGCATCCGGAGAAGAATTTTCATTTTCTCGTGCGTATAGGCCGGATTAAATGCGAGGGGAATGTACAAAATACCGGTCACGGCGGTATACAGGAGAAATAATATTCCGGAAGTCAGGAAATATTTCTGCTGTACCCGGATACCTAGATTTTTGAACAACAGGAAAATCAGCACCACTGAAAAAAATAAAATACCGGTGACCACGAGCTGGGGGATGAGCATTTCAAGCAAAATAAAAATAAAAAAGATGACCACCCCGAGGTTGATATTCCAGAAGCTCAGATTTTTAAGCCGTTTCACCATTACGCCGACGTCTTCTTTCATCATGGAAAACATGACCGACATGGTGATCAGAGACAGAGGAAAGGAAAACCCCAGAAAAAAGGTATCCAGCTTAAGTTTTTCCAGGTATATGAGTTTTAAAAATTCATTGTTCAAGATCACCAGGCCGGAAATGGCCAGCCCCATGGAAAGGCATAGTAATGCGGCCTGATGAAATTTTTCCGCAACAGGCGCGTGCGGGTCAAAGAAATTTGAAGGAAAAACAGAAAAGGCCCTGATCCTTACCGAATCGACAATTGCGGCCAGAATAAAGGCGATAATGATTGCCGGCAGATAGATTTTTTTAAAGGATAGAACCGCATACGCAAGGGACAGGGCCATAAACAAGGTTGCCCGGCGAGATAATCGGGTGTGACCTTCGCTGTAATGAATCAGGATCGTACCGCCGCTGACCAGATTAAAAAGAAAAATATGCAACCGTTCAAAATTGTACAGGCTGCCGTTTTGCACAAAAAGATGCAAAAATCCGAAAAAAAGAGCGGTGACCATACAAATGGTCAGTACTGCCCTGAGTTTTAAACTCATTGATTTCCTCCGCAATGCCCTTTTCAGGCAGCGCTTGTTATTGCTTCACCCGGCCCAGCAGATGCCGCAGTGCCCCCTCCAGAACCGGATACCGAAACCGGTAGCCACTTTCCATCAATCGGTCGGGGGATACCCGGGTGCTGGACAAGGGGATCTCCCTTCCCATCTCCCCGAACATGACCCGTATTGCCGATTCGGGAACCGAAAAAAAGCAGGGCCGGGTCAGTACCCTCCCCAGAGTGTTAACAAACGTATAATTGGTAACCGGGTCAGGTGCAACCACATTCACCGGGCCCTTGATATCCCGTCTGTCAAGGACATGATAAATCGCCCCCAGCACATCATCCCTATGGATCCAGCTCATATATTGGTTACCGGATCCCAGTTTTCCGCCCAACCCGAACTGGAAGGGCAGCAGGAACTTTTGCAGGGCGCCGCCCGAAGGGCTCAGCGCAATGCCGATGCGAAGAAGCACTGTCCGGATTCCTTTTTCAGCGGCCGGGGCGGTGGATTGCTCCCATTTGCCGCATACCTTGGAAATAAAATTATTTCCCTGATCGCTTTGTTCCGTCATCCATGCCGTGCCACGATTTCCGTAATAGCCGATCGCTGAAGCACATATCAGGACTTCCGGGGGCTCCGGCAACCGGGTCAGGGCCCGGGCCAGAAGGGTGGTGCCGCGAACACGGCTTTTTATTATTTTGTTCTTTTTTTCAGCAGACCACCGGCCTTGTGCAATATTTTCCCCGGCCAGATGGATCACCGCATCTATTTTGCCGATGGCCTCAAGGTCAAGATGTTCGGATAACGGATCCCAGAACAAGGTATCCCTGCCCGCGGCGGCTTTCGTTCTGACCATACGAATGACCCGATGCCCGCCACCGGTCAGAAACGGCACCAGGGCCGACCCCAAAAAGCCGCCGGAACCGGTAATCAAAAGGGTCAAGGGCCCCCGCTTAAATCGTAGATGATCGGCAATATCCATGCGGGTGACGGCATGTCGAAACCGGAAAATTCGTTCAAGTTTTTTCCGAATCAGGGCATGGCCGAAAAAGCTGCCCAGCGGATGAAACGGCAGGGCGTATTCGATTTTATCTTCCAGAAGGCATGCCGCCTGCCCGGCACGGGAAAACCGGTGGAGATGGACCCAGTATGCCAGGGGGCCTTTTAGCTGCCGGTTTTCAAACAACCGGTTTTGTTCATATCTGCCATGTTTTGCCACCCATTTTATCTTCATCGGCAGGAGGCCGGATTTGAGCCGCATGACCACTGTTGCACCGGACTTAATGTCACCGGTATAACTGACCAATTCCAATGGATCCCAGGGCGGGCTCAACCGTTCCAGGGCGCCGGGCCTGATATGCCAGTTAAAAACCTGGTCAACAGGCGCCTTTATCACACATTGTTTGACAAACCGGCAGTTTCCCATAAATTTTGCTATCCTTTCTGCAGGTATCCTTCAATTTTCGTGCCAGACTCCAAGCAATCCTGTCGTTTCCCAAATTCAGCAAACTACCGCATTTTTTTAAAAAAACTTTTTAATCGACAACCAGCCGTTTGCGCGGGTACAAAAAACCGAGAAGGTGTTTTATTCGCCTTTATTCTGTATCCTATCGCCGGTTGCATTGAATTATTGAAATTAAACCGTCTCATGAGACAAACGCGTTTTATGAGACAGAAAAATACCTTTTCCAGCCCCTTAACTGGTAGCAATTATCCGGGAAGGCTTCTGCACTGGGTCTTATCTCATTGAAAATTATCGGTATATCCGATTTTGAACCATTCCGGCGGCCCTTTTATTTTTACTTGGCATGTTTTTCGCTATACCTTGTTTAAATTCAATTTACTTTTATCGGAGATTATTATGATAAATTTAGAAGATATCAAAAAAGATTCCCAATTGATTAACGCAATAGACTGGCAGATGACCCCGGAAGAGGCGGTACGGCTGTATCTTGAATGGGGCAACAACTGGGCCGGCGGTAATTATGTAATCCGGTCCAAAAATGATGTCTCTCACTATTTTGTCGTCAATACCTGGCAGCATGAGCCGGTCATATATTTTATTCGCAGAAATTCCGAAGAAGCTGTTGAGCTGGCAAAAATTGATCTGCCTGTTGATCTGAAAAATCGTTACCTGAGGGAAAACGGCCTTCACAAAGGTGTCTATCCCGTAGACGGAGAAGTCAAAAACTGGCTTAAAAAAAAACTGGACATCGTTTGATGGAAAAATTCGGCAGTTGATCAATCATCTGATGGATGCTTAAACAGCTGTTGTATCCCGATTTGTGGTATTTTTACATGAAGTGATATAGATTAAAAATTTGGTTACCCGGATAACTGGCGTACCGGCTAACACACCCAAAACAGGAGGTTACAAGATGAGTTTCAAATCCGTTGATGAAATCGTTGAATACGCAATTGAAAAAGAGATCGAGGCTGCAGAGTTCTATGAAGACCTGGGCCGTCAGGAGCCTTTTGCCGGCGCCAAAGAAATGTTTGGAGAATTTGCCGCAGAAGAAAGAAAACACCAGGCCATGCTGGAAAATT